>JBBECS010000015.1:67998-88833 GCA_040881685.1 Acidimicrobiia bacterium
AGGAGCGAGAGCTGCTCGAGGTGTAGCGAGCCGCTTGGAGCGACCCATGGGGAGGAGCGAGAGCTGCTCGAGGTCTCGTCCTCCCGGCAGTTCCGGGGCGGCAAAGCCACCCGGGGCGAGCCGAGGGGCCGCGCTCCGGCAGAAAACCCCTTTAGCCACACCAACAACACGGGCCACGCGGCTTTCGCTCATTTCGCCCGGCGTCTACCCTGGTGGCCCTATGTCTGACTGGCGGGACGACGACTTCGTCGACGACGACTGGGTGCCCAAGGCCCCTGGCGAAGGGGTCCGGGTGGTCGGTGAACCCGGCGTCGAGCTGCCACCGGAGCCCCCGGCGGCCGCACCCCGCCGCCCCGGCGGTCGGTTCCCGCTGCCGGGTGAGTCTGGTGACTTCTCCGAGGAGCCCGCGCCCCGGAGGCGGCGCCAAGGCCGTGACGACAGCTCGACCGAGCTGCCCCACTGGACCGAGCCGCCGACGGGCCAGTTGCCCCGTGTGCTCGGCGGCGCCCCCGACGACGACTTCGAGCCCTGGGCCCAGGTGAGCGGGCCCAGCGGCCCTCGCTTCCGCTCCGGCGGCGCCGACTGGTCCGACGGCGACTGGGCGGAAGGCGAGCTCTCCAAGGACGAGACCATGGGCGTGGGCGCGCTGGACGACTCGCTCGACCAGCACGAGGACGTCGCCCCGCCGCGTCGCGGTCGTCGCGGCCGCCGAGGGCGCAACGCCGCCCAAGACGCGCCGCCCGCGCCGCCGGCAGGCCCGGGCTCGTTGGAAGGCCCGCCTCAGGTCGGGCCCCACGACGGGTACCACGGCGGCTACGCCGACGGGTACGAAGGTGGCTCCGCCGAGGGCTACGAGTACGAGGGATACGAGGAAGAAGGCGGCGGCCCCGAAGTCGGGCCGCGCCTGATCACGGGGATCATCGTCGCGGGATTGTGCCTGGCTGCGTTCGCGGCGGGCGAGACCATCGCCATGATCCTGGTCACGGTCATCGTCGGGCTCTGCGCGTTCGAGCTCTACGCCGCGTTCCAGCGCGCCGGATACCAGCCGGCCACGCTCCTCGGTCTCGTGGGCAGCGCCGCGCTGGTGCCGCTCGGGTACGAGCAAGGCGAGCGCGGGATCATCATGGGGCTGTTCCTCGTCAGCGCGTTCACCTTCCTCTGGTATCTGTTCGAGGTCGTGCACGCACGCCCGCTCATGAACATCGGTCTCACGCTGCTCCCGGTGGCCTGGGTCGGCATCTTCGGCTCCTACGCCGGGATCTTCCTCGCGGATCCAGTCAACGGCACCGGCTTTCTCCTCGGAGTCGCGATCTGCGCGGTCGGCTCCGATGTCGTCGGCTACTTCGCGGGTCGGTCGATGGGGCGCACGCCGCTGCTGCCGCGCATCTCTCCGAACAAGACCGTGGAGGGGTTGGTTGCGGGCGCGGTCACCGCGGTGGTGCTCGGCGGCGTGGTGGGGAGCGTGCTGCACCCCTGGGCCGACAAGGGGATCGGTGCCGGGATTGTGCTCGGCCTCCTCGTGGCGATCACCGCGCCGCTCGGCGACCTCGTGGAGTCGATGATCAAGCGTGACCTCGGCGTGAAGGATCTCGGCGGGGTGCTGCCCGGCCACGGTGGCTTCCTCGATAGGTTCGACGCCATCCTCTTCACGCTGCCGCTGGCCTTCTACTGGGCTGCCCACCTGTTCACGTGACCCCGCGGCGCATCGCCGTGCTCGGGTCGACCGGCTCGATCGGCACGCAGGCGCTCGATGTCATCCGCCGTCACCGCCAGCACTACGAGGTCGTCGCGCTCGCGGCCGGTCGTAACACCGCGCTGCTCGCCGCGCAGGCCGCCGAGTTCGGCGTGGCCGACGAGCATGTGCGCGCCGCGCCCGAGCCCGACTCGCTGGCCGAGCTCGCCGCGTTGCCCGAGGTCGACGTGGTGCTCAACGCCGTCGTGGGCTTCGCCGGTCTCCCGGTCACGATCGCCGCGCTCGAGGCCGGCAAGCGCCTCGCGCTCGCGAACAAGGAGAGCCTCATCGCCGGCGGACCGGTCGTGAACGCGGCGCGTTCCCGGGGCGGGGGCGAGATCGTCCCCGTCGACTCCGAGCACTCGGCGGTGTATCAAGCGTTGCGCGGTGGTCGTCGCGACGAGGTCGCGCGCGTCATCCTCACCGCGAGCGGCGGCCCGTTCCGAGGCAAGACACGATCGGAGCTCGAGCTCGTGACCGTCGAAGACGCGCTCAAACATCCGACCTGGGACATGGGAGCGAAGATCACCATCGACTCCTCGACGCTCATGAACAAGGGTCTCGAGGTCATCGAGGCGCACGAGCTGTTCGGGGTCGACTACGACCAGGTCGACGTCGTCGTGCACCCGCAGTCGGTGGTGCACGGCATGGTCGAGTTCACCGACGGCGCCACCGTGGCCCAGCTCTCGATGCCCGACATGCGCCTGCCGATCGGGCTCGCCCTCGGCGCCCCCGATCGGCTCGACGAGCCCTTCGGCGCCATCGACTGGACCGCGGTCGGCTCATTCACGTTCGAGACCCCGGATGTCGATGCTTTCCCGTGCCTCCCCCTCGCCTACGAAGCCGGTCGCACCGGCGGTGGGGCGCCGGCAACGCTCTCGGGCGCCAACGAGGTGGCGGTGGCCGCATTCCTGGATCGACGGATCCCGTGGCTGGGTATCGCTGAGGTGAACGCGACCGTCCTCGCCCAGGGTTCGGGGAACATCACCGACGTGGCCGACGTTCTCGAAGCGGACCGCGTTGCCCGTGAGCGCGCCCGCCACGTCGTCGAGCAGATCGAGCATCGGACCGCAGCGTGAAGGACCCCCTCGAAGAAGCGTCTGCCGACGTCAACCGGCGCGGCGCCGCGCTCATTCTCCTCGCCATCGTCGTGGGGCTCGTCGGGCTCGCGATCTTCCGGCCGGGCAGCCGCGACGCGCTGGCGATCATCTTCGGCATCGTCGTGATGGTGATGTTGCACGAGGCCGGTCACTACTTCGCCGCGAAGCGCACCGGGATGAAGGCCACCGAGTTCTTCCTCGGGTTCGGCCCGAAGCTCTGGTCGTTCAAGCGCGGTGAGACCGAGTTCGGTGTGAAGGCAGTCCTGCTCGGTGGCTACGTCCGCATCGTCGGGATGACCAACATCGAGGAGGTCGACCCGGCCGACGAGCACCGCACGTACCGGCGCGCGTCGGCCAAGAACCGGTTTATCGTCGTGATGGCCGGAGTCACGGTAAACGTGCTTCTAGCGCTGGTGCTCTTCTTCGCGTTCTACGCGGGCGGGGGAAAGATCCCCGACGGCCCCGGTACGCGCGTGCAATACGTTGTCGACAACAGTTCGGCCCAAGCCGCCGGCTTCCGCCCGCGTGATCGCATCGTGGCCCTCGACGGCACGCCCGTGCGCGGATGGGACGCCCTTGTTCGTAGGATCGAGGCGAGCCCGAACGAGCCCACCATGTTCACCGTCGTGCGCCGCGGTGAGCGTATGGAGCTCGAGGCCACGCCCAAAGCTCGTAACGGCCAAGGCTTCCTCGGCATCGCTCCGATCTACGAGTCACACACCGTCGGCGTGCTCGAAGCTGTTCCCGAAAGTTTCCGCACGCTCGGTGACGTGACTGCCGGCACCGCGACCGGGCTCGTCAACCTCTTCTCACCCGAAGGCATCTCCGACTACAGCAAGAACTTCACCTCGGATGCCCCGAAGGCAGGTTCACCGGAGGCGCAGGCGCGGCCGCGTTCGCTGGTGGGCATCGTCGATACCGGCAGCGACATCATCGACGGCGACATCCTCAAGCTGCTGTTCCTGTTGGGTGCGATCAGTCTCGTGCTGGCACTCTTCAACACGCTTCCGTTGCTGCCGTTTGACGGAGGCCACGCGGCGATCGTCGTGTACGAAGCGATCGCGTCGAAGGTGAAGGGTCGGCGCGTGCAGGCCGACTACCGCAAGCTCCTGCCTATGACCGCGGTGGTGCTCGCGATCTTCCTCACGCTCGGGCTCAGTGCGATGTTCCTCGACATCCGCGACGCCATCGGTTCCTAGCCTGCACGAGATCTTCAAGTTCGCCGGCAGGAGTCTGTCGTCGTCGTCCCCGTAGGCTGGTCGTCATGGAGCCGCGCCGCAAGACCCGCCAGGTGCACGTCGGCTCCGTGGCGATCGGCGGCGACGCGCCAGTCTCGGTGCAGTCGATGACCACCACGAAGACCGCCGACGTCGACGGCACACTGGCGCAGATCTACGCCCTCGCGGCGGCGGGCTGCGACATCGTGCGTTGCACGTGCAACGAGGAGGCGGCGGCCGAAGGGCTCGCGCAGATCGTGCCCCGCTCGCCCGTGCCGATCATCGCCGACATCCACTTCCAGTACCGGCTCGCGCTCGCCGCGATGGAGGCGGGTGTGCACGGGTTGCGCCTCAACCCCGGCAACATCCGCAAGCCCGACCAGATCAAGGCGGTCGCGGCCGAGGCGCGCGACCGCGGTCTGGCCATCCGCATCGGTGTCAACGCCGGCAGCCTCGACCCCGAGATCTTCGAGCGTCATGGTGGCGCCACACCAGAAGCGCTCGTGGAGTCGGCCGTGCGCGAGCTCGCGTATTTCCAGGAGGTCGACTTCGACGACGTGAAGATCTCGGTGAAAGCGTCGAACGTCGCCCTGATGATCGATTCCTACCGTCTGCTCTCGGACACCGTCGACCACCCGCTGCACCTCGGCGTCACCGAGGCTGGGCCACCGCCGGCCGGGTTGGTGAAGTCCACCGCGGGCATCGGCGCGCTGCTGGCCGAGGGCATCGGCGACACGATCCGCTTCTCGCTCACTGCCGATCCCGTCGAGGAGGCGCAGGCCGGGCGCACGCTGCTCGAAGCCATGGGGCTGCGCGAGCGCAAGGGCCTGGACCTCATCGCGTGCCCGAGCTGCGGGCGCGCCGAGGTGGACGTGATCAAGGTGGCCAAGGATGCGCAGGCTGCGCTCGAGGGTCGCAAGATCCCGCTCCAGGTCGCGGTGATGGGCTGTGTTGTGAACGGGCCCGGCGAGGCGCGCGGCGCCGACCTGGGGATCGCGGCCGGGCGGGGCAAGGGCCACCTGTTCGTCCGCGGTCACGTGGTGCGCGTGGTGCCCGAAGCCGAGATGGTCAGCGCGCTCGTCGAAGAGGCCGAGCGCATCATGGAAGAGGGGATCGACGCGCGCATCGCTGCGGCCGACGTCGACGCCGAGCGCATCGCCGCCGAGACACGCGAAGAGCTCCTCCAGATCCAGGGCACCGACGCCAACCACGACCAAGAGAAGATCGAGAAGATCCGCGAGATCGCCGAAGGCTGACGTGGCACCGAGCATTCGGCCCCTCGATGACCACGACATCGAGGCGGTGGTGCAGCTGTCGCTACGGGCGTGGGCTCCGAACTTCGCGTCGCTCGAGCAAGTGATGCGTGCCGACATCTACGAACGGCTCCATCCGGACTGGCAGGTGGATCAGCGCCGAGACGTCGAAGCAGCGTGTGCGGCGCACGACGGACAGGCGTGGGTGGCCAAGGTCGACGGCAGTATCGGCGGGTTCGTGGTCGTCGAGCTGCATGAGCAGCAACGACTCGGCGAGATCTTCATGCTCGCGGTCGACCCTGATCACCAGCGCAGCGGTGTCGGAGCGGCGTTGACTGAGTTCGCGCTCGGGTGGATGAAGGGCGAGGGGATGACCGTCGCGATGGTCGAGACCGGCGGCGATCCCGGACACGCGCCAGCTCGGCGCACATACGAGCAAGCCGGCTTCGAGCTGCTCCCGATCTCCCGGTACTTCAAGCCGCTCTAGGAGATCAACCCCGGGCCAGCATCTTGTCGCGCCACCACTTGTGTGCACCGCGAACCATGCCGGCGTCGAGGCGCTCGGCGCGCAGGCGCTGCTCCAGCGTGGCGTCGAGCGGGGGGATGTTCCCAGCGACCCAGGCGATCATCCGATCGGCCAGCTCCGGGTTGCGCGCCAGCACGGGACCGTGCAGGTAGGTCCCGATGACTCGCTCCGCCAGCATGCCTTCGGTGCCGCTGCCGTCACCGTTGCCGCCGCCGGCGAGCACTTCGCCGAGGGGCGTGAGACCGGGCCCGAGTGTCGTGCGTCCGCCGTGGTTCTCGAACCCGGTGAGCGCATGTGGTGGGCCGAACTCGCCCCACGCGTCGTTGGTCATGGGCTTGGCGACGATCTCGCCGATCAAGCGGGGCGCCCCGGCTCGAGTCTCGAGGTCGACCATCCCCATGCCTTCGAGGATCTCGCCGTCGGCGGCGATGTAGCGGTGACCGATGAGCTGGTATCCGCCGCACACCGCGAGCACGACGGCGCCGTTGGCGTGCGCGCGCTCGATGCTGGGCTTGGACTCTCGCATCCCGGCCGCGGCCATCTCCATGGGGTCGTCTTCGCCGCCACCGAAGATGTACACGTCGAGTGAGTCGGGGATGGGTTGGCCCGCGTCCACCTCGACGAGCTCGGCCGGGATGCCCCGCCAGCGCGAGCGCTGGACGAGCACGACCGCGTTGCCGCGGTCTCCGTACGTCCCGAGAAGCTCGGGATAGATCAACCCGATCCGCACGGCGGAGTCGCGGGTGCTTGGGGTGCTACTCACTGCCGGCTCCGAACTTCCGGTACAGCGCGGAGAACTGGGTGTACGACGCCACGATGTGCACCTCGTCACCCTCGAGCTCTTGCGCAGCCGCGATCGGATCACGCTCGATCTCGTGCTCGACCTCCGCGTAGCGAAGGCGCACCGCAACGTCCAGGCGGCGGTCGCCGGCGGCCGCGGCGTGCTTGCCGCGCAGCAGCTCGTACGGCACGTCCCACAACCACGAGGGGTCCTTGCCGTCGGCCACCCGCGCGTTCACCGCGATCACGACGGCCGTGTTGCGATCGTGCAGGTAGCGGAGCACCTCCGTCCAGCCCGCGGGGTTCTTGGCGAGCAACACCCGAGCTTGGCGTCCGTCGCCGATCGGCACCGACATGTACCGGCCCGCGACGCTCGTGACGCTGCTGAGGGATCGAGCGGCCGTGCTCGGGTCCACCCCGAGATGGGCCGCCGCGGTCACGGCCAGCGCCGCGTTGCCGAAGTTCCACCTTCCGGGGAGCGCGACGTCCAACGGGATCCTGGTGTCGTCGAGGACCAGGTCCGTGCCGTCGAGACGGTTCGGCGTGTCGGGCTGGACGAGGTCGCATCCGGGGCAGTCGAAGCGGTCGGTCGACCACTGGAGCAGTGCGCCGCACTGCGGGCAGGTCGCGGCGTCGGATCGCCAACCGATCCCGAGCGCAACCCACGTGACCTTGGCCGGCGTCGCAGCCCAGACCACATGTGGGTCCGACGCGTTCGCCACCACCGCGAGCGCGGCATGCGCCTCGGTCGTGCGCCGCCACGACTCGCTCACGGCGTGCACCTCGCCGTAGCGATCGAGCTGATCGCGGGAGAGGTTGCCGAGCACGAGCAGCTCAGCGTCCAGCGGGTCCACCATCCGGGGGAGGACGCGCTCGTCGACCTCCAGCACCGCGTCGCCATCCCCGTTCGCTTTGGCGAGCGTCGGCGCGATGCCCGAGGTGAGGTTGGCGCCCGTGGAGTTGGTGGTGACCGTGCGGCCGGCGGCCGCGAGCGCGGTCGCGAGGAACCGGGTCGTCGTCGTCTTGCCGTTGGTGGCCGAGACGAGTGTGACCCGTTGCCCGTGAGCCAGCTCCTCGAGCGCCTGGGGCGCGATCTTGTTGATGACCCGGCCGCTGATCGTCGCACCCTGGCCCCGGGTCAACGTGCGCGACAGCCATCCGGCCAACTGGCCCGCGGCGATGCCGATCCGAGTGCGGGCCGACCGCTTCATGACCGCCCGCTCATGACCGGCGCTCGAACCAGTACACGTCGACGCGGTAGGGGAAGTCGAGGTCGTCGGCGTCGACCGCATCGATGATCGCGCGCACCTGGTCAAGGACGACCTTCTGTTCCTCCGGCGTCTTGACGGCGATGTGGCTCGACGTTGCCATCCGCGCCACCAACTCCTCGCGCACGCCGCCACGAGGTGCCGTGTGGGTCTGACGGAACGTGGTGCTGTGAACGTCCCCGAAGTGCTGCGAGTGGCGTAGGGCATCGTGCAGCCAACGGTCGTCGAGGTGGTTCTTGAGCCACTGTTCCGACGCGTCCTGCGCCATCACGTCGCGTACGTCGCGAACCCATGCGACGGAGTCGTCCCAGCTGTTCCAGATCACACCAACGCGCCCACCAGGTACGAGCACTCGGTGCAGCTCAGCGAGCGCGCGGTCGAGGTCGAACCAGTGGAACGCCTGTGCCGCCGTGATCGCGTGGAGCGTGCCGCTGGCGAACGGCATGGCTTCGGCCAGCGCGTTCACGGCGGGAACCTCGGGGAGCTCTCGGTGCAGGATTGCGAGCATCTCCGGCAGCGGCTCCACGGCCACCGCGTCGGCGCCGTTGCCCACGAGGAGACGGGTGAACTTGCCGGTGCCCGCGCCGAGGTCGCACACGGTCGCGCCGGGTGTCACCCGGCAGTGCTCGAGGAGCCACGCGACCGCGTCGGCCGGATACGACGGTCGGTACTGCTCGTACTGCTCCGCGGTGGCGCTGAACCCCCGCGCGGCGACGTCCGGGACACCACTCGTCACACGTGGATGTTGCCAGACGTGCTCAGGCGTGCAGGCCGCACTCCAGCTTGCCGGTGCCAGCCCAGCGACCGGCTCGGGGGTCCTCGCCGTCGGCGACGGGCACCGTGCATGGCCAGCAGCCGATCGAGCCGTAGCCCCGATCGTGCAGCGGATGGCGCGGGAGCTCGCGATCGGCCTCGTACTGACGGACGTCGTCCTCGGTCCACGTGGCGATCGGGTTGACCTTCACCATGCCGCGGCCGAGGTCGAACGACACGATCGGCGCGTTTGCCCGCGCCGGCGTCTCTGAGCGCCGCAAACCCGACATCCACGCGTTTTTGCCTACGAGCGCGCGCTCGAGCGGACCGACCTTGCGGGCCGCGCAGCAGGTGTCGATGTCGGTCTTCCAACGGTCATCGGGGTCGATGGCGGGTCGGACGATGTTGAGGTTGAGGTCGTAGCGCTCACGCACGTGCTCCACGTACCAGAGCGTCTCGGCGAAGTGGTACTGGGTGTCGAGGAATGCCACTTCGATCTCCGGCGCGACCTGCATGGCGAGGTCGAGCAGCACGCAGTCCTGGAACGACGACGCGAGCGTGACTTCGGGACCGAAGGTCTCCCACGCCCACGAGATGACCGACGTGGCCGGCGCCGTCTCGAACTTCCGAGAGACGGCCGCGAGCTCGGCGAGATCGAGCAGCTCGCGTGGAGTGTCGAGGTCCTCCTCGGTGGTGACCGGCAGCGCGCTCACGTGGCGCACTCCGAGTCGCCGACCGACGCCTCGTACGGGCCGGTCTCGTCGAAGTCCACGTAGAACTCGGGCCGGTCGTCGGGTGCGGGGAACTCATCGAGGTCCTTCAACCCGTCGCCGACGCTCTTGGCGCCACCGCTGCGGTCGAGCCAGTCGGTGAACGTCTCGCCCGCCGACCGTTCGCCCGCGAACCGACCCACCACCCGTACGACGGCCTCGGCGGCCGCCTTGGCGGGAACCTTCGTGGCCTTCTCGCCGAACGCGATCTCCATCTGCCCGACGCGCCCGCCGAGCAGCATCTGATAACCCGGCGCAGAACGGCCGTGCGCGCGCCGCTCGAGCCCGCAGAACCCGATGTCGGAGATGTGGTGCTGGCCGCACGAGTTGGTACAGCCGGAGATGTTGACGCGCACGCCGCCGACCTCGGCCAGCCCGGCGTCGTCGAGCGCACGACCGATGTCGGCGGCGAGCCCACGCGACTGCGTGACTGCGAGGTTGCAGGTGTCGGCACCCGGGCACGCCACCACGTCACGAGCGAGCTCGGTGCCCGCTTCGGCCATGTCGAGTGCAGCCAACCGCTCGTAGAGGGTGGGGAGCTGCTCCTCGGTGAGGCCGCGTAGCACGAAGTTCTGCCGGTTCGTGATGCGGATCTCGACGCCGAAGTCCTGTTGCACGGCGGCGAGCCCACGGAACTGTGCGGTGGTGATGTCACCGAGCCGGCAGTACGCGTACGCGCTCACGGTGCCGTTCGCCCGGCCGCGCACCACGTTGGCGAGCTCCCACTTGCGGTACGGGTCAAGACCGCTCAACTCGACGGGCACGCCGTCGGCCGGCGTCGTGCTCATGCCCGCGGGCGCGTCGCCGTGCTCGGCGACTGGCGCGGGGATGCCGCCCGGATACGTGGCCGAGGCGATCAGGAACTTGCGCTCCTTGACGATCCGCTCACGCAGCTCGTCGATACCCATCGTGTCGACGAGCCACTTGAGGCGCGCCCGCAGCTTGTTGTCGCGGTTGCCGTGGTGGTCCTGCACGCGCAGGATCGCCTCGATCGTCGGCAGCAAGTCGTCGCGGGAGGTGAACTCCTCGAGCGCCTGCGCCGGATGGGGGTTGGCGCCGAGCCCACCCGCCATGAACACCCGGAAGCCGGGCTCCACGCTGCCGTCGGGCAGCGGTCGGCTCACCGCGATCACACCGACGTCGTTGAACATCGCTTGACCACAGTCGGTGGCGCAGCCCGAGAAGTTGATCTTGAACTTGCGCGGGAGGCGCTGCGCGATCGGGTTGCGCAGGAAGAGGTCCTTGGCGGCCTCGGCCCACGGGCTGATGTCGAGCACCTCGTAAGGGCACGCGCCGGCGAGGTGGCAGCCGGCAACGTTGCGAACGGTGTCGCCGCACGCCTCGCGACTGGTCATCCCGACCGAAGCGAGGAGGCGCAGCACCTCGGGCGTCTGCTCGAGCGCGACGAAGTGGAACTGCACGTTCTGACGAGTGGTGAGGTGACCCCAGCCGCGCGAGAAGTTCTCGGCGATGTAGCCCATCATCTCGAGCTGGTCGGGCTCGACGCGCCCGTAGGGGATCTTCACGCGCAGCATCTGGTGGTGCCCGCCTTGGCGTTGGCCGTAGACGCCCTGGTTCAGGCGGAACACGCGGAAGGCGTCCTCGTCGATCTCCTCGGCGAGGTAGCGGCGCACGCCGTCCTCGAAGCGATCGAGCTCGGCCTCGATCTCGGGCTCGAGCGGGCGGACGCGCAGAGAGGTGACGTCGATGCTCATGACGATTCCTGCTTCATTGGTCGACTTCGCTTCGCCCTCCCGGCCATCCGGCCAGGGCAAAGCTGCGTCTCGTTCAGATGGTGAGCGGAGGTGGTGCTGGACACGCGCGGCTCCCGGGAAGAGGGGGTGGGGAGGCGGGGCGCGGGCGCTGTGTTAGCGGGCGCGACCCGGGAGAGCGCGACGACACATCTCGTCATGCATCTCGTGCGGCGTACGGCCCATCGAGATCGATGGCGCACCGCGGTCCCGGATCACGAGAGCCAGCGTAGACACTCCAGCCGTCAAATACCAGCAGAGAGGTCGTATTTGTGGCCCCGGCGGAAGCCCATATCCACAGCCCCTCGCCGGGTGGAGCCCTAGCCTCGCTGCGATGCGGATGTCCCGGCTCTTCCTGCGCACGCTGCGGGACGACCCGGCCGGTGCCGACATCGCCAGCCATCGATTGCTGCTGCGGGCCGGATGCATCCGGCAGGTCGCGAGCGGGATCTACGCCTGGCTGCCCCTGGGTCAGCGGGTGCTGAGCAAGGTCGCCCAGATCGTGCGCGAGGAGATGGACGCCGCCGGCGCCCAGGAGATGACGATGCCGATCACGCAGCCGCTGGAGCTGTGGGCGACCACGGGTCGTGACGAGGGGTACGGGCCGCTGATGTTCCGCCTCGAGGACCGCAAGGAAGCGAAGTTCTGCTTGTCGCCGACGGCTGAAGAGGTGATCACCACCATCGTCGCGGGCGAGTACTCGAGCTACCGCGACCTACCGGTGAACCTGTACCAGATCAACTGGAAGTACCGCGACGAGCTGCGTCCTCGGTTCGGGCTCCTGCGCGCACGAGAGTTCCTCATGAAGGATGCTTACTCCTTCCATGTCGACGCCGACGATCTCAACCGTGCGTATCAAGACATGTACGACGCGTACTCACGCGTGTTCACGCGCTGTGCCCTCACGTTCCGAGCGGTCGAAGGCGAGTCGGGCGAGATCGGTGGAGACGTGAACCACGAGTTCATGGCCATGGCCACGGTAGGCGAGGACGACGTCGTGTGGTGCCAGAAATGTGACTACGCCGCCAACGCGGAAGTTGCGCGTCGGGGCGTGACCGAGGCGCAGAACGACGAGGAGCCCGCGGCCCGCGAGACGGTGCACACCCCCGGCATGCCGGGCATCGCCGCTGTGGCCGAGCACCTCGGCGTCCCGGCCGATCGGCTCCTGAAGTCGATGGCGTTCGATCTCGACGGTGAGGTCGCGCTCGCGCTCGTACCCGGTGATCGCGACATCAATCCTGCCGCCCTGGCACAGGCGGTGGCACCGCGCTCCGCCCGGCTGTTCGAGGACGAAGACTTCGCGGCCCACCCGCAGCTCACCAAGGGCTACATCGGTCCGGACGCGCCGGGCGTCGCCCTCGTGATCGCCGATCCACTCGTCCGTTCCGGACCGTGGGTGACTGGCGCCAATGAGATCGACCACCACGTGCGCAACGCGGCCCTCGGCCGCGACTTCGAGGTGGCCGAATGGGCCGACCTCGTCACGGTTGTGGCCGGGGACCCATGTCCTCGTTGCGGCTCGCCGTTGTCGATCGATCGTGGCATCGAGGTCGGGCAGGTGTTCCAGCTCGGCACGAAGTACGCAGAGGCGCTCGGCGCGCTCTACACCGACGAGGACAGCGAGCAGCATCCGATGGTCATGGGTTGCTACGGCATCGGAATCTCGCGGATCGTGACGGCGGTCGTGGAAGAGCACCACGACGAGCACGGCATCACCTGGCCCGCGGCGCTCGCACCGTACGACGTGCATCTCGTTGCGATCACCGGCAAGGGCAAGGACACCGGTGCGGTGACCCAAGCGGCCGACCAGCTCTACGACGAGCTGATCGCCGCAGGCGTCGCTGTTCTCTACGACGACCGCGACGCGAGCCCGGGCGTGAAGTTCGCCGACGCCGACCTGTTGGGCATGCCCGTCCGCTTGACGCTCGGCTCCAAAGGCGTCGCTCGCGGCATCGTCGAGCGCCGCAACCGCAAGACCGGCGAAGACGACGAGCTTCCGCTCGCATTGGCGGCCACCGCATTACGCCACTAACTACGAACAGGTATCGGCCACGGCGAAGAGGATGAAGAAGAGGGCGGGGACGGTGGCAGCGCCGAGGACGTAGCCGCCGATCCTTCCGGGCTTCGTCCCTCCCCGCCACACCGCGATCAGACCGACCAGCGGGAGCAAGAAGGTCAAGTAGTCGCCGACACCGACGTCATAGTCAGTCGAGCTGCTGAAGGCGATCCCGGTGAGCACGGAGCTTGCGAAACCGAGCAGGAAGGTGGCGCGGATCCGCTTCTCAGGAGGGCGCCTCCACAGGACGGGAAGCGCGATGCATCCGATGTACGGGCCGATCACGATGAGGACCAAGCTGACGCGGAAGGCCTGCATCTCGTCGTTGAAGCCGCACCTTGCGAACCTGTCGAGGCTCACGTGCCAGACGAGGGCACCGACTCCGAGCGCGAGACCGAGGATCGCCCAGAACGCCAGGATGCGCAGCCGCTCGGCCTCCGCCCGGTCCACGCGGCAAACCTAGGGCGCGACCTCGGCCCGACGTCACCCGTGTCAGGAGCACGTTTCGAGGAAGTAGGTGATGAGCGACAGCATGATCGCGAGGCCGGTCGTGAAACCGAGCAAGTAACCGCGGAGCTGTCCGGGCTCGGGCGGTCGCCGGGCGCGCCACACGAACCACACCACGAACGGCACGACCAGGGACACCTCCGGGTCCGACAGCTCGAGTGCTTCGTCCCAGACAGCCCAGACGATCCCACCCAGAACGAAAGACGCGGCCCCGACCCAGAACCCCGCGACCGGACGAACCTCGGGGCGGCGCCTCCAGAACAGCGGGAACGCGAAGCAACCGACGAGTGGCCCAAAGACGACGAGTGTCCACGCGACCCGCGTTTGGAGTATCTGAGCGCTGGTCCCGCACAAGTCTTCGTCGAAATGCACGAACAGAGCGATCCCGATCGCACCCAACGCGACCCCGGCGATCACGCTCCACAGCAGCCCGCGCTGGCGTTCCCGCTGCGCTATCTCCACACAGCAAACCTAGGTGTCTGGGATCCTCCACGGACTCTTCACACCATCTGCACAACCCGTCCATAGACTCCCGCGCGTGTACGTGCTCCTGGGCAACGGGCCCTGGATGGCGTGGAATGCGTTCCTCGCGCTGATCCCGCTCGGGTTCGCGGTCTTCTTGTTCACCGGCCCGCGGCGAGCGCACCACCGCCCCCTCTGGTGGCTCGGCGTCGTGGTCTTCTTCGCGTTCCTCCCGAACGGTCCGTACGTGATCACCGACCTGATCCACTTGAAGCACGACGCGCTCGGCTTGCGAGGGAACGAAGCCGCGAACTTCATGCTCGCCTTCCAGTACGCCGCGTTCATCGCGGTCGGGCTCGCGGCATATGCCGGCTCGCTGGAGCTGCTACGGCGGTACGTACTCAGCCGAGGATGGACGCGCTCGCGCGCATTTGTACTCGAGCTCGCACTGCATGCGATGTGCTCTGTGGGAGTGCTGCTCGGACGGTTTGCCCGCTTCAACAGCTGGGAGCTCGGGACCCGGCCCGACGACATCGTGGGTCACGCGGTTTCACGCCTCGACCGCCCGGCGAGCTGGCTCCTCCTGTTCACGACGTTCGGCGTGATCACAGCCGCAACGTGCTTCCTGCGGTTCACGGCGACGGGATTCGTGGGCCTGTGGCACGGTGCTCGTCGCGACTGACCCGAGCAAACGATTCATCCCACCGTGACCGTCGAGAGGAAGAAGGCGGTCGCGAATCCCGCTGCCGTGGCCAGGCCGACCGTGGGGCCAGCGTCTTCGAACGCCACGGGGATCATCGTGTCGGCGAGCATCACGAGGATCGCGCCCGCAGCGACCGACTGGAACGCGGCGATGACCTCATTCGAAGCGCCGTCGAGGAGCGCATATCCGGCGCCTGCGGCGAGGGCGCTGATCGCAGCGATCGCGGCCCACCGGATCATGATCCGGCGTGGGTCGTGCCCGGCGTCGCGCAACAACGCGGTCGCGCCGATCGCTTCGGGCATGTTCGAGAGGAACACCGCGCCGATGAGCGAGAGCCCGATCTCCTTCCCGCCGATCAGGCTGATCCCGATCGCGATGGACTCAGGGATGCCATCGAAGACGATGCCGAGCGTGATCGCCGACGCCTTGGCCTCGGCCGAACCTCGTCCGGGGTGTTTCCTGTGCGCGCCACCGCGACGGTCGAGCGCGCGGTCCAACGCGAAGTAGCCGCCCGAGCCCAGAAGCAGACCGGCCCCCACCGCGCCCGGACCGCCGATTCGGTAGCCGTCGAGCGCGAGCTCGAGGCTCACAGCGCTGATGAGCGTGCCCGCACCGAAGCCCATGACGAGGCCGACGAACCGTGGCTCTCCGAGGCGCGGCCAACCCAGCACCGCGCCCGCGCCGACGAGGAGTGAGGAGCCGGCCCCGAGCCCCCACAGCATTGCTTCGATCACGCAGACTGAGTCTCGCGCCGGCGCGGTGTTGTGGCAGGGTCTCGCACGTGCGCCTCCCGGTCACCCCTCCGGTGTCGCCGATGCTGGCCAAGCTCACGCGCGAGCTGCCGACCGGTGACGCCTGGGCTTACGAGCCGAAGTGGGACGGCTTTCGCTGCATCGTCTTCCGAGACGGTGACGACGTGGAGCTGGGCAGCCGCAACGAGCGCCCGCTCACGCGCTACTTCCCCGAGATCCTGGGCCCGCTCCGCGATGCATTGCCGCCGCAGGCGGTCGTCGACGGTGAGCTCGTGATCGTCACCGAGGACGGACTGGACTTCGATCTGCTCTCGCAACGCATCCATCCCGCGGAGAGTCGCATCAACAAGCTCGCCGCCGAGATACCGGTGTCGTTCGTGGCCTTCGACCTGCTCGCCGAGGGCGACGAGGACCTCCGAACGTCGCCGTTCTCCGAGCGACGGGCGCGCCTCGAGAAGATCCTGAAGAACTCGAAGACGCCCGTGCACCTCACGCCGCTGACCACCGACCCGGCGGTCGCCGAGCAGTGGTTCGATCGCTTCGAGGGTGCTGGCCTCGACGGTGTCGTCGCCAAGCGACTCGACGACACCTATCAGGAAGACAAGCGAACGATGGCGAAGGTGAAGCACCTGCGCACCGCGGACTGCGTCGTCGCCGGATACCGCGAGCACAAGGACGGCGCGGGTGTGGGTTCGCTGCTGCTCGGCCTCTACGACGAGTCGGGGGATCTGCATCACGTCGGCGTGGCCAGCAGCTTCGCGGCGCCCATGCGCAAGGAGCTGAAGGCCGAGGTGGCGCCGCTGGAGAAGGACGCGTTGCGCGACCACCCGTGGAAGGAGTGGGCCGACGCGCAGGAGAACGCGGGCCGCATGCCAGGGGCCGGGAACCGGTGGAACGCCAAGAAGGACATGTCGTGGACCCCCTTGCGAGCCGAGCGGGTGGCCGAGGTGGCGTACGAGCACCTCCAGGGGGATCGGTTCCGCCACACGGCGCGCTTCCAGCGTTGGCGTCCCGATCGCGACCCGTCGTCGTGCACCTACGCTCAACTCGAGTCCCCGGTTCCCGTCGAGCTCAAAGAGGTGTTTGGGGTCTGATGCATCGGGTCGTGCAGTGGGGCACGGGCAACGTCGGGCGGCTTGCGTTGCGCGCCATCATCGAGCACCCCGACCTCGAGCTCGCGGGGGTGATCGTCCACAGCCCCGACAAAGTCGGACGCGACGCGGCTGAGCTGTGCGTGCTCGACACGCCAACGAGTGTGCTCGCCACGGACGACGTCGACGCGTTGCTCGCCGCGCAACCCGACGTCGTTTCGTACATGGCCACCGGAGATCTGCGTCCGGGCGAAGCGGTGCGTGACCTGTGTCGGGTGTTGCGCTCGGGAGTGAACGTGGTCAACACCGCGGTGGTACCGCTCGTGTACCCACCCGCGGCCGACCGCCGTCAGGTGGAGATGCTCGAGGCCGCGTGTGTCGAGGGCACCGCGTCGTGCTTCACGTCCGGGATCGATCCCGGTTTCGCCAACGATCTCTTGCCACTCACGCTCACCGGCATGTGCTCACGCATCGAATCGGTGCGGATCCAGGAGAACCTCAACTACGACACGTACGACCAGGCCGACGTGCTCTTTGGCATGTTCGGGTTCGGCAAGCCGCTCGACGAGACGCCGCTCATCCTTTCTCCCGGTGTGCTGCGCCTCACGTGGGGGCCGACCGTGCAGCTCATTGCCGACGCACTGAATGCCACGCTGGACGACATCGCCGAGGTGCACGAGCGGCTCCCTGCACCCGACACCTTCTCGATCCCGACGGGCACGATCGAAGCCGGGACGACCGGCGCGCTGCGATTCGAGGTGCAGGGCATCGTGAACGGGCGGCCGGCCATCGTGCTCGAGCACGTGACGCGTCTGCGTGACGACCTCGCGCCGGAGTGGCCCGCGCCGCCGAAGGGTGGTGGCTACCGGATCGAGATCGTCGGTGACCCGTGCTGGACGATGGAGCTCGGGATGGTCGGTGCCGACGGCGACCACAACACCGGCGGCCTGCTCGCGACGGCCATGCGCTTGCTCAACGCGATCCCGGCGGTCTGCGCGGCGCCTCCAGGCCTACTGACGCCGACCGATCTCCCGCTGATCCCGGGTCGAAATCTCCTGCGCTGACGCGGGGCGCTACGCGGACGTTGTCGTGACCCCGGCTCGATAGCGCTCGACGCGCAGCTCTTCGATGAGACGACCGAGGAGGCCGGCGTTGCCTTCGACCGCGATGCGACCGAAGTCATTCTCGGTGCAGCGCTCTTCGGCGCCGTAGTTGCCGCTCACATAGGGCTTTTGCAGCTCGGTGGGGCACGGTCCTGGCGTCACGACGATGGTCACGAAGAAGTCGTCGCCGTCGGTGTACTGAAGCTCCATCGGGTTGAGCGACTCGTCGATGTTCAACGCCGACTTCGCCAGCTGCACACCAGTTGTTGGCTCCGGCTTGGGTCGGTGAAACGCCAGCGGGCCGTTCGGCGTGAGCACGGGAAAGCCATCCTTCGTCGTATACCCGTCGAGGTGGCGCGCCACGAGCTCGCGCTCCCGCTCGGAGAGCACGTCTGCCTGGACGAAGACGGTCCACTCATCGAGGTGGACGACGAGACCTCTCATGGCGTCGAGCGCCACATCCGCGCGGCCGGGCATGCCGGCGTACGTCCGCACCGGCTGCTGCGCCGGCTCGCGCCCCGGCGCGAAGTAGAGCTGCACCAGGGTCTCATCGTTGAGCAGCAACGATGCGCGCGGTTGGATCGTCCAGCGGTCGGGGTGGAGGTCCGACGGAACGACGAGATCGGCGCGACCACCATCTGTGAACGTCAACGGGATCACCGCGTCGCCGCCGCGGACCTCGGTCTTCGCCTTCGGCCCGTGCACGGAGCGCGTCCGCTTCAGGCTGCCCGGGCATCGGACCGGTGTCCACTCCAAGAAGAGCGAACAGATCGTGGCGCGAGCCACGACCCACGACCCGTCGACCTTGTGCGCCACGCCCGTCCAACCGGTGACCATGTAGTAGTCGACGTACACCTCGAGGTACACCTCGGCATCGCCTTCGTGCACTCGCGCCGAATCCACCGCGAGCTGGACCGAATTGAAGCGGATGTCGACGACCTCCTCGAGCGCGTCGAAGTCGCGCAACGTCTTCCGGAGATTGGAACCGTCTTCCACGGCGCCGAGCCGCTCGCTCATCGGCAACGACTCGTTGAGCACACGCCCGTATGCGGCGCGGATGTCATCGACAGGGCCACCAGACACATCCGCCCCGCTGGCGGGGCTCGTGCCAACGAGCGCGACGACGATCGCGCCCACAACGAGTGCTCGCTTCATACGTGGACGACGCACGGCGGAGCCGACGCGTTGCCCCATCACCCTTGCTTCTTCGTGGCTTTCTTGGCCTTGCTCGGCTGGACCCGCCGGGGTTCGCCCTGTTGCTTCGGGAAGTGCGGGGGCCACGGCTCGTCGCCGAGGCCTTCCTTCTGGTCGCGCGCCGCGAGGTCGAGCAGCGGTTGGAGCGAGAACGGGTGATCGTCGATGGCGGCCGACGGGTCGCCGCGCTCCGCGTACCGGGCCGGGACCGTGGCGATCGTCAGGTCGGCGGGGTCGACGTCATCCACCTCCGGCCACTCGATCGGGCACGACACGCGGCCTTCGGGGTTGGCGCGCACCGAGTACGCCGAAGCGACCGTACGGTCGCGGGCGTTCTGGTTGTAGTCGATGAAGACACGCTCGCCCCGCTCCTCCTTCCACCACTTCGACGTGGCGAGTGTGGGCGCGCGTCGCTCGACGGCGCGAGCCAGCGCCAAGGCGGCGCGCCGGCATTCGAGGAAGTCCCACTGTGGCTCGATGCGCACGTTGATGTGGATGCCGCGTGAGCCCGATGTCTTCGGATACCCGACGTAGCCTTGCTCGTCGAGCACCTCTCGTACCAGCCGCGCGATCTCGCGGACGGTCTCGAACTCCACACCGGGCTGCGGATCGAGGTCCACACGCAGCTCGTCGGGATGGTCGACATCGTCGCGGCGTACAGCCCACGGGTTCAGGTCGATGCACCCGAGGTTGGCAGCCCAGACCACGTGGGCCACGTCGATCGGGCACAGCTCGTCGGCGTGGCGCCCACTCGGGAAGGTCACGCGCACCGTCTCGATCCACTCGGGCCGGTGTGGGGGCACGCGCTTCTGGAAGAACGGCTCCTCCATCGCGCCATTCGGGTAGCGCTTCAGGACCGTCGGGCGCTCCCGGACTCCGCGCAGCGCGCCCTCACCGACGGCTACGAAGTAGCGCGCGAGGTCCAGCTTGGTCTCGCCACGCGCCGGGAAGAACACCTTGTCGGGGTTCGTGATGCGCACGACGCGCCCCGAGACTTCGAGCTCGGTCGACGGCGTGGCCATGGGCTCAGGCTACGTGTGAGCGCCCCCGAGGCCCGGCGGCGGCATGCCGTCGCCGTCGCCGTCGCCGCGGGCCCAAAGTGCCCGGTCAGGCCAATAGTCGCAACGATTCGACCTGGTATCATGGGATGTCGGTTCGGCTGGCGAGGCGACCCCCCGGTCGCTGGCGACGTGGGCGCTGCCCACGTCGTTTTTTTCGGGAGAAGGAGGGTGAGACGCGATGACGGAGCGTCCTCAGCCTCTCGTCGAAGCCGTCGAATCGGGCCTGGCCGGTCTCGATCTCCACGTCTACGACGTCGAGATCCTCGGCAACGGGCCTACCCAGATCCTGCGGGTGACGATCGATCGCGATGGCGGCGTCGACCTCGACGCGATCACCGCGGCCACCGAGGCACTCTCAGGCGTCCTCGACCACGACACCGCCGCTGCGTCGGCCCTGCGCGGCTCATACACCCTCGAGGTGACGAGCCCAGGGCTTGAGCGCGCCCTGCGCACGCCTGAGCACTTCCGCCGCGCGGTCGGCGCCATCGTGTCGGTGAAGACCGGCTCGGGCGCCGACGCCCGCCGTCGGCGGGGCACGCTCGTCGCCGCGGATGACGGCGGTTTCGACCTCGCCGCCGACGACGGCACCAGCGAGCACCTCGCGTACGACGAGGTCGTCAAGGCGCGCACCGTCTTCGAGTGGGGCCCGGAGTCCAAGCCGAAGCGCAAGGGCAAGCGCGCTTCCAGGCACAAGGTCTCCTCATGAATACGGAACGCAGCTGCGCACAGCCCCACGTGGCGGGGACGGCCGCGAGG
>JBBECS010000015.1:88933-96058 GCA_040881685.1 Acidimicrobiia bacterium
CATGAATACGGAACGCAGCTGCGCACAGCCCCACGTGGCGGGGACGGCCGCGAGGGCAAAGCGGAGTGAACCATGAATAGCGAGATGATGGAGGCCCTCGAGAACATCGAGCGCGAGAAGGGGATCTCGGTCGAGATCATGCTCGAGGCGCTCGCGAACGCGCTCGTCACCGCGTACAAGCGGCTCCCGACGTCAGCTGAGGAGGCGCTCGTCGAGATCGACGTGGAGACCGGCGACATCAAGGTCATCGCGCAGGAGCTCGACGAAGAAGGACAGGTGGTCCGTGAGTGGGACGACACGCCGAAAGACTTCGGACGCATCGCCGCGCAGACCGCGAAGCAGGTGATCCTCCAGCGCATCCGTGACGCCGAGCGCGAGATGAAGTACGAGGAGTACGCCGGGCGCGAGGGCGACATCGTCACCGGCATCATCCAGCAGACCGACCAGCGCTACACGCTGCTCGACCTCGGTCGGGTGGAAGCGCTGCTCCCGCAGGCCGAGCAGGTGCAGAACGAGCGGTACGAGCACGGTTCCCGGCTCAAGGCCTACATCGTCGAGGTGCGCAAGACGGCGAAGGGCCCCCAGATCGTCGTGTCGCGCACACACCCGGGCCTCGTGAAGCGACTGTTCGAGCTCGAGGTGCCC
The DNA here is from genome assembly GCA_040881685.1 of Acidimicrobiia bacterium. NCBI lineage: Bacteria > Bacillati > Actinomycetota > Acidimicrobiia > Acidimicrobiia bacterium. Next base: position 89,579 of record JBBECS010000015.1, read on the forward strand.
GAGATCGTCGACGGCGTGGTTGAGCTCAAGGCCATCGCGCGCGAGCCCGGCCACCGCACGAAGATCGCGGTGTCGTCCAACGACAACAACGTCGACCCAGTCGGCGCGTGCGTTGGTGCCCGTGGGTCGCGGGTGCGCATGGTCGTCAACGAGCTGCGCGGCGAGAAGGTCGACATCGTCCCGTACAGCGGCGAGCCAACCGAGTTCGTCATGAAGGCGCTCGCGCCGGCGCGCGTGCGCGAGGTTCGCATCCACGAGGACACCGGCACGGCCGAGGTGATCGTTCCCGACTTTCAGCTCTCCCTCGCGATCGGCAAGGAGGGGCAGAACGCCCGCCTCGCCGCGCGCTTGAGCGGCTGGCGCGTGGACATCAAGAGCGAGACCCAGCTGCACGAAGAGGAGTCGGGCGGCGGGGTCGAGTACGCCGAAGGCGAATGGGTGAAGAACGAGAGCGGCGAGCTCGTGTTCCAGCCGGCCGAGGGCGGCGACGCGATCTCGGCGGCCGAGGCGGGCTACGAAGGGGCGCCCACCGCGACCGACGGTGCGGAGCCGGCGGCACCCGTGGCGGACGCACCAAACGCGGAGCCCGCGGCCGCCGCCGAGCCCGTCACCGACGCGGAAGAGACGAAGCCGGTGGAGGAGGCTCGCGACGGGTGACTCCGGCGCGCGCCTGCGCACCTGCGTGGGGTGCCGGAGCGCCGCCCCGGTGTCCGAGCTGGTCCGGATCTCCCGTGGCGCTGACGGCGCCCTGGTGCTGGGCCCGGGGACCGGTCGGGGAGCCTGGCTCTGCAGCCTGCCGGCGGCATTGGGCTGTTTCGACCAGGCCACTCGGCGGGGGGCGCTCGACCGGGCGCTGCGGGTGAGCCTCGGCGGCGACGAGGTAGTGCGGCTACGTGCGAAACTGGAAGACATGAGCGGCTGACACGGCGGAGAGGCCGCCGACGAGCCCAGCCCCACCCGGGGCGACGGCACACGCCGCCACAGAAGAGAAGAAGGCGGAAGCGGCCTTGGCCACCAAGAAGATCCGGATCTACGAGCTGGCACGTGAGCTCGGCGTCGAGAACGAGGTCGTGCTCGACCTCGCGAACGAGCTCAAGATCGGGGTCAAGAGCCACTCCTCCAGCATCGAGGACCCGTTGGCCGACCGGGTCCGTCGGCTCGCCGACTCCAAGGGTCTGCGCCAGGCTCCTGCGCCCGAGCTGGCCAAGGCGCCGACGAGGAAGACCGCCAAGCGCCCCGCGGCCGAGTCGCCCGAGCCCGCAACGCCAACCACACCGGAGCCTGCGGTCGCCGCCGTGGCCGAGGCGCCGCATCGGGTCGTCCGCTCGACCGGCGGCATCCCGGAACCCGAGCCGTTTCCCGAGCTGCCCCATCGCGTGGTGCGTTCGACCGGCGGGATCCCCGAGCCCCCGCCGCCGGTGCGCGAGCCAGCGCCGGCGCGCCCCGCCGCTGCGAGTGCCGCGACCGAGACCCGCGCGCCCGAGGCGCCGATCGGCGACAAGCCGCTGCCGCCGGAATCCGCGCAGCCAGGCAAGGTGATCCCTCCGCCGCCAGGTCAACGTCGCCCAGCGACCCCGCCGACGAGCGGGCGTTCATTCGCGCCCGACGCCGGGTCGGGGCCCCGACCTCAGGGAGGCGCCGGCGGCTTCACCGGGCGCGGTCGCCCGAGTGGCTCGCAGTTCCCGTCTCGACCCGGCGGCGGTGCTCCCGGTGGTGGTCCCGGCGGAGGGCGCGGTGGTCCCGGCGGTGGTGGTCCTGGCGGTCGTGGGCGACCCGGCCCGCAGGGCCAGCGCCCGCGTCGCAAGAAGCGTCGTCGTCGCAACCTCGAGGACATCGGCCCGGCTGCCGCGCCGGTGCTCACACCGCTCGACGCTCCGGTGCCGGAGGACGAGATCGTGGTGCCGCGCGGCATCACGATCCAGGAGCTCGCGCCGAAGCTCAATCGCAACTCGGCCGACCTCGTCCGGCTGCTCTTCGACGCGGGCGAGTTGGTCACCGGCACGCAGTCGCTCGCCGACGAGATGATCGAGCTGATCGCGGAGACGCTCGGTGCCGAAGTGCTCCTCGTCGAGGCCGGTCAGGAGCAGGAGCTCGAGCTCCAGGCGCTGCTCGGTGACGAGGAAGAAGAGGATGAGGCGGGCCTCGTGCCCCGCCCGCCCGTGGTCACGGTCATGGGCCACGTCGACCACGGCAAGACCACATTGCTCGACCGCATCCGCTCCGCCAACGTCGTCGCGAGTGAGGCGGGCGGCATCACGCAGCACATCGGCGCGTACCAGGCCGAGAAGAACGGCCGTGTGATCACGTTCATCGACACGCCGGGCCACGAGGCGTTCACCGCCATGCGCCGCCGCGGCGCCGAAGCGACCGACATCGCGATCTTGGTGGTTGCGGCCGACGACGGCGTCATGCCCCAGACAGTCGAGGCGATCAACCACGCGCGCGCCGCAGAGGTGCCGATCATCGTGGCCATCACGAAGGTCGATCGGGAAGATGGCGACCCGCAGCGCGTGCGCCAGCAGCTCGCGGAGCAGGGTCTCACGCCCGAAGAGTGGGGCGGCGAGACGATCGTGAACGAGGTCTCGGCTCCCGAAGGCCTCGGCGTCGATGAGCTGCTCGACTCGATCTTGCTCGTCGCGGATGTGGAGGAGCTCGTCGCCAACCCCGACGCACCGGCGCGAGCGTTCGTGCTCGAGTCCAACCTCGACCCCGGTCGCGGCCCGGTCGTCACCGCGCTCGTGGAGCGCGGCACCTTGCGTGTTGCCGAGCCGGTGGTCGCGGGCGGCGGTTGGGGTCGCGTGCGCGCGATGTTCAACGACCGCGGCGAGGCCGTGAAGGAAGCGGGCCCATCGGTGCCCGTCGAGATCCTCGGCCTGGACGACGTTCCCCTGGCCGGCGACGAGCTGCGAGTGGCGCCGGACGAGAAGGTGGCTCGCGCGGTGGCCGAAGCGCGTTCGCGTCGCCGCCGCGCCGCCAGCCTGGCCCATCCCACGATCCTCTCGGGCGGTGCTCGCCTCGAGGACATCTTCGCGATGGTGCAGCGTGGCGAGGTCGCCACGCTGAACCTCGTGCTGAAGGCCGACGTGCACGGTTCGCTCGAGGCGCTCACCGACGCGTTGCGCAAGCTCGACCAGGAGCACGAAGAGGTGCGGCTGGCCTTCGTGCACCGCGCCGTCGGTGGGATCACCGAGTCGGACGTCGACCTCGCCGCGGTGTCCAACGCAACCTTGATCGGCTTCAACGTGCGCCCGAACCGGATCGCCCGTGAGCGCGCCGAGCACGAGAGCGTGGAGCTGCGGCTCTACGAGGTCATCTACGGGGTGCTCGAAGACGTGAACAACGCGCTCGTTGGCATGCTCCAGCCCGAGTTCCAGGAGGCGGTCACCGGCGAAGCCGAGGTGCGCGAGGTCTTCTCGCTGCCGCGGATCGGCAAGGTCGCCGGCTGCTACGTCCGCAGCGGTGTGATCACCCGTGGCTCGCGGGTCCGGTTCCTGCGCGATGGGGTGGTGATCTGGAACGGCACCATCAACTCGCTCAAGCGGTTCAAGGATGACGCCCGCGAGGTGGCGACCGGCTTCGAGTGCGGCATCGGACTCTCCGACTTCCAGGACCTCAAGCAGGGCGACGTGATCGAGACCTACGAGCTCAAGGAGATCGCCCGCACCGGCTCCTGACCGAGCGCACCGTCATCGCGTCAGCGAAGCGGCCCCGGTAGTGTCATGTTGCTCGCATGGACAGCCGTGAGGTGACTTCGATGGGCGGACGGACGGCGCGGCGACTTGGGGCGCTTGTGGCCGTGACCATCCTCTCGACCGCGACGTTCGCGTTGGTGGCGCCCTCCAGCGGGGCGGCACAACAGGACTTCGTGTCCACTGGCGTTGTCCAGACGTTCCCAGTGCCGGCGAACGTCTGCCAGGTCACCATCACGGCACGCGGCGGCCCCGGCGGCGGCGGCGGCGGGAACGGTGGCCTCGCAATCGCGACGGTCGCGGTGACGCCGCTCGAGGTGCTCGATGTCTCTGTCGGTGCACGTGGCGGCAACTTTGCGGTCCCACCGAACGGCGGCTTCCCCGACGGCGGCCCGGGCGGCTTCGACTTCAGCGGCCTCGCGGTCGGCAACCGCGCGGCTGGCGGCGGCGGCTCGTCGAGCGTCCGGCGCGGCACCACGCCACTCGTCGTGGCCGGTGGTGGCGGCGGCGGCAGCGGGACCGCGGGCGGTGCTGGCGGTGGCTCGCAGGGCGACCCCGGCGGGACGCTCTCGAACGCGAACGACGGAAAGCAAGGGTTGGGTGGCGCCGCTGGCGGCCCGGGCGGCACGGGCGGCGCGGCGGGGTCGAGCGGCGGCAACGCGACCGCTGGCACCGGTGGCACCGCGTTCCAGGGGGGAACCGGTGGCAACGGCGACACCACCAACTCGCCGAACGGTGCCGAGGGCGGCGGCGGCGGTGGCGGTGGCTACTTCGGCGGTGGTGGCGCGGGCGGCGGGTCCCAGGACCCCCTCACCACGCTCGCCGGCGGTGGCGGCGGTGGCGCGGGATTCGCCGCGCCCGGCGCGACCGGTGTGACGCTGACGACGGGTGGCGGTCCGACCAGCGCCAGCAGCTCCAACGGCGACGTCTCCATCGAGTGGACCGAGGGTGTCGGCTGTGCGGCCGCTCCCGCGGTCGCGGCGGTGGTGGCGGACCCCAACCTCACCGGCTGAACCTCGACCGACGCCTGGCCAGCAGAGCTCGTACCGCCCCCGCTCGCGGCCGGGTCGCGGGACCTTGCCAGGCTCCTGATCCGACCCACCGGCGCGTTGTCGGCACAATAGAGAGGTATGCATGCCGTGGCGGTCCGCTTCGAGCTCTTCATTCCGGAATCCCGGTCGTTGAAGACCAAGCGCGCCGCCATCCGCCCGATCGTCGACGGGCTCCGCCATCGGCTCCGTGTCTCCGTGGCCGAGGTCGATCATCAGGACACCTGGCAGCGGGCAGCCATCGCGGTGGCGGTCGTCGCCGAGAGCGACGGGCACCTGCGCAACGTCCTCGCCTCGGTCGAACGCCTCGTGGCCAACGCGCCCGACGTCGAGCTCCTCGACGTGGAGACCGCATGGCTCGACCCGGATCCTGCGCCGTTGGGGGAGGGTTGATGCCGTCGGCCCGCCGGTATCCCCGCACCTTGCGGATCAACGAGGTGGTGCGTGAAGCGCTGGCCGACGACCTCGAGCGGCTGTCTGATCCGCGACTCTCGATGGTCACGATCACCGGCGTCGACGTGAGCCCGGACCTCCGCCATGCGACCGTCTGGTACGCCGCGCTCGGACGTCACGATGATGATGTCGCTGTGGCATTGCGCTCCGCGCGCCGCCGCTTGCGGGCGACGCTCGGGCGCCAGGTGCGGCTGAAGTACCTTCCGGAGCTCCACTTCCGCGAGGATCCCGCAATCGAGACGGGCCAGCGCGTCGAAGAGATCATTCGCGACCTGCACCGCGACGAGGATCACTGATGTCGAATCAGTCGCCGACCCCACCGATCGAAGAGACGCCGCTCGCGACCGCGGTCGCGGCGATCGACGGTGCCCAGCAGATCGCGCTCGCGTGTCACGTCAATCCCGACGGTGACGCGCTCGGGTCATTGCTCGGCCTCTTCCATGTGCTGCGGGCGACGGGCCGCGACGTCGTGGGCTCCTTCCCCACGCCGTTCGTGGTGGCGCCGCACTACCGCGAGCTGCCGGGCCTGGAGTTGCTCGTTCCGCCCGAGGAGTTCCCCGACGAGCCCGAGGTGATGATCACCTTCGACTGCGGCTCGATGGGTCGTCTCGGTGACCTCGAGCGGCCGGCCAAGGCGGCGCGCGAGCTGATCGTGATCGACCACCACATCTCGAACGACCGTTACGGGTCGATCAACCTCGTGGAACCCGAGGCTGCGGCGAGCGGTTGGGTGGTGCTGCGCCTCGTCGACGAGCTGGGACTGCCGCTGAACCGGGATGCCGCGGTGGCGCTCTATGCGGCGCTCGTGTGCGACACCGGTCGCTTCCAATACGACACGACCACACCCGAGGTCTTCGACATGGCCCGTCGGCTCACGGAGTTCGACGTGCCGGTGTCGCGCTTGAGCCGGACATTGTTCGAGGAGCACCGCTTCGCGTATCTGCGATTGCTCGGCGATGCGCTCGGCTCGGCCGAGCTGGTGCGCGAGCAGCGCTTCGTGTGGACCGCGATCACCCAGGAGTTGCTCGAGCGCCACGGTGTCGAGATGGAGGAGGTCGAAGGTCTCATCGACATCCTCCGTCGCGCGGCCGAGGCCGAGGTCACCTGCGTCTTGAAGGAAGAGCGCGACGGTACGGTGCGGGTCAGTCTCCGCTCGCTCGGCGCGGTGGACGTCCGTCGCATCGCCGAGGCGCACGGCGGCGGCGGCCATCGGTTCGCGGCTGGGTTCACGTCCGATCTCGAGATCGACGACGTCGTCGCGCGAGTGCGCGCCGCGCTCTGACTCAGAG
>JBBECS010000015.1:96158-131586 GCA_040881685.1 Acidimicrobiia bacterium
CGAGCGAGCCATGGGGCCCGAGCGAGTGCCCGCGCTGCAGGTACCCTGCGGCGCAACGCGCGAGCGAGCCATGGGGCCCGAGCGAGTGCCCGCGCTGCAGGTACCCTGCGGCGCAGCGAGCGAGCCATGGTGACGGACGGGCTGGTTGTCGTCGACAAGCCGGCGGGGTTCACGTCCCATGACGTCGTGGCGAAGCTGCGCAAGGCGTACGGACAGCGGCGCGTTGGTCACGCAGGGACGCTCGATCCCGACGCAACCGGTTTGCTGCTCGTGGGCCTCGGTCGAGCCACGCGTCTGCTGCGCTACCTCCAGGCTGCGGGCAAGGAGTACCGCGCTGATGTGCGCTTCGGCGTGGCCACGAGCACGCTCGATGCGGCCGGTGAGGTGCTGGACCGACAGGAGATGCCGCTCACTCGAGAGCAGGTGGAGAAGGCTGCGACTCATTTCGTGGGAGACATCGAGCAGGTGCCGCCGATGGTGTCGGCGATCAAGGTGGGTGGGCGACGGTTGCACGAGCTCGCACGCCGCGGGGTAGAGGTCGAGCGTGCTCCGCGCCGCGTGCACATCGGCCGCGTGGAAGTGGAGGCGTTCGAGCCAGGTCCGTATCCGCTGGCAACCCTGTTCATCGAGTGTGGGAGCGGCACCTATGTGCGCACGCTCGCGGCCGATCTTGGGACCGCGCTCGGCGGGCTCGCGCACGTCGAGTCCCTTCGACGCCTGCGAACCGGCTCGTTCGGTCTCGACGAGGCACGAACCCTGGAGGCGATCGAGGGTGACCCTTCGGCCGCCGTGCTCCCGCCGCGCGAAGCCGTGCGTGACCTCGAGCCGCTGAAGGTGGACGTGGAGTCGGCACGGGGCATCCGCCATGGCATGACGTTCCCGTCCGGGGCGCTCGGAGAAGCCGGCCCGGGTCCGTTCGCCGTGATCGGTCCGGATGGCGAGCTGCTCGCGGTGTACGAGCGCCGCGGCGGTGGCGTCAAGCCCACCGTCGTGGTCGGACACGAAGAGTCGTGAGCACGGTGCGCGTCGTCAACGATCTCGTCGGGTACACGCCCACGGCTTCGGGTGCTGTCGTGACGATCGGGGCGTACGACGGCGTCCACCTCGGTCATCAAGCGGTCTTGCGTCTCGCGCGCGAGTTGGCAAGTGCGCGTAACCGCGAGGCGGTGTGCCTCACGTTCGATCGCCATCCGGCGGAGGTCGTGCGGCCCGAATCGGCGCCGAAGGTGCTGACTCCGCTCGATCAGAAGCTCGAGCTGCTCGATGCCACCGGCTTTCTCGACACGGTCTGCGTGCTCGCGTTCGACAAGGACCGAAGTCGAGAGCCGGCCGAAGACTTCGTCAGGACCGTGCTCGTCGAGGGTCTCGACGCCCGTTTGGTCGTCGTCGGCGCCGACTTCCACTTCGGGCATCGGCGGCACGGCAACGTTCGACTGCTCGAGCAGATGGGCGCGGAGCTGGGCTTCGAAGTGCTCGGGTTGGGTCTGGTGTCGGTCGAGGGCGATGCCACCGGCTTGCCGTACTCCTCGACGAAGATCCGTGAGCTCCTGGCGGCCGGTGACGTGGCTGCCGCGGCGCAGATGCTCGGGCGTCCTCCTCGCCCGCACGAGGTGCGCGGTCAGGTGGAGCGAGGCGATGCCCGCGGTCGCGAGCTCGGCTTCCCGACGGCGAACGTGGCGGTGCCCGAGAGCGTGTGTCTCCCCGCCGACGGCATCTATGCGGGCACGTTCGTGGCCGAGGATGGTGTCGAGCGTGACGCGGCGATCTCTCTTGGTCGCCGGCCGACCTTCTATGTCGGCGCCAAGGCCTCGCTGCTCGAGGCGTACGTCCTCGACTTCGAGGGTGACCTGTACGGACAGCGCGTCAAGGTGCGCTTCGTGGAGCGCATCCGCGGTGAGGTGCAGTTCGAGTCGGTCGACGCCCTCGTCGCCCAGATGACCCAAGACGTAGATGTCGCCCGCCATCTCCTCGCTACCTAGTTCTGACCGACTTCCTGTGGGGGCCCATGTGTCCAGGGAGCACGGTGCCTGGTACCCTGGCTGGGTTCCGGCCGTCCGGCTGGGCACCTTCCAACGTGAGAAGACTCCAGCAAACGCATGCCCGACAAAGCCGCCACGATCACTGAGCACCGCCGCCACGAGACCGATACGGGCTCGGCAGAGGTCCAGATCGCGCTCGTCACCGAGCGGGTCAACCACCTCACAGAGCACTTGCAGGTCCACGGTAAGGACCATCACTCGCGTCGTGGGTTGCTCATGTTGGTGGGGCAGCGTCGTCGGATGCTCGACTATCTCCGACACAACGACGTCGAGCGATATCGAGCCTTGATCGCAAAGCTGGGGCTTCGGCGGTAATACCTCGGGGAGCGGAGCGTCCGCTCCCCGTCTCGCGAGACGAGAGCACGCGAGCGGCGTCGGTTGTCAGTCGCCAGTGCCCGGGTTCGACCACCGAGTCGAGCCCGGACCCTGCCAACTGGGAACCGCCGCTCTCGCCACAGATGAGAGGAGCGGCATCCCATGCCCAATTCCAACGGGTCTGGCGCCATCCGAGTTTCCGGCGCAGTCAACGCGGCCGGCAAGGCCATGTCCTTCGAGACGGGCAAGCTCGCCCAGCTGGCCGACGGCGCCGTCGTCGTGCAACTCGGTGAGACCACCCTGCTCACGACGGTCGTCACGTCCAAGCCCCGCGAGGGCATCGACTTCTTCCCGCTGACGGTCGACGTCGAAGAGCGCATGTACGCCGCGGGCAAGATCCCCGGCTCGTTCTTCCGGCGTGAAGGACGCCCGGGCGAGCAGGCCGTGCTCACGTGCCGCCTCACCGACCGGCCGCTGCGCCCCTCGTTCCCCGAGGGGTTCCGCAACGAGGTGCAGGTGATCTCCACGATCCTCGGCGCCGACCTCGAGAACCCGCACGACATCGCGTCCATCAACGGCGCGTCCGCCGCGCTCATGGTGTCGGGCATCCCGTTCAACGGACCGATCGGCGCGGTGCGCATCGCGCAGGTGAACGGCGAGTGGATCGCACACCCCACCTATCAAGAGGGCGACGAGTCCACGTTCGAGATGGTGGTCGCCGGGCGAGAGCTGCCCGACGGCGACGTCGCCATCATGATGGTCGAGGCGGGTGGCACCGACGCCACGTGGAAGCTCTACGAGGGCGGCGCACCCAAGGTCACCGAAGAGGTGATCACCGAGGGTCTCGAAGCGTCGAAGGAGTGGATCAAGGCGTCCATCGGCCTCCAGAACCAGCTCGTGAAGGACTACGTCGCGGCGCGCGGTCCGATCACACCGGTGCCGTTCGAGCCGAGCGTCGACTACCAGCCCGACGCGCAGGCGGCCGTCGAGAAGGCGGCACACGCGGGGTGTTCTGACGCGATGAAGATCGCCGACAAGCACGACCGCAACACGACGCTCGACGAAATCGAGAAGTCGCTCCTCGCCGACCTCGTGGGCACCGCCGACGCGCCGGGCGAGTTCGCCGGTCGCGCGGGCGAGGTGACGAAGGCGTTCCGGTCGCTGCAGAAGCAGATCGTGCGCACCCGCATCGTCGACGAGGGTGTGCGCATCGACGGGCGGGGTACGGCCGACCTCCGGCCGATCTCGTCCGAGGTGGGCATCATTCCGACGTCGCACGGCGACGGGCTCTTCCAACGGGGTGAGACCCAGGTCCTCAGCGTGGCCACGCTCGGGATGCCCCGCATGGAGCAGATGCTCGACACGATCGGTATCGACGACCGCAAGCGCTACATGCACCACTACAACTTCCCTCCGTTCTCCACGGGTGAGACGGGTCGAGTGGGTTCACCGAAGCGCCGCGAGATCGGTCACGGTGCGCTTGCCGAGCGGGCGATCGTGCCGGTGCTCCCGAGCGCCGAAGAGTGGGCGTACACGATGCGCGTCGTCTCCGACGTGCTCGCGTCGAACGGGTCCACGTCGATGGCGTCGGTCTGTGGGTCGACGCTCTCGTTGATGGACGGCGGGGTGCCGATCAAGGCACCGGTCGCCGGCATCGCGATGGGTCTCGTGCTCCACGACGGCAAGTACGTCACGCTCACCGACATCCTCGGCACCGAGGACGCGTTCGGCGACATGGACTTCAAGGTCGCGGGCACGCGTGAATTCGTGACGGCGCTCCAGCTCGACACGAAGATCGACGGCCTCCCGGCCGACGTGCTCTCCAAGGCGCTCACCCAGGCCAAGGAAGCACGGTTGAAGATCCTCGACGTGATGGCCGACGCGATCAGCGAGCCGCGTTCCGACGTGCGCCCGGCGGCACCGAAGATCATCAGCTTCGAGATCCCGATGGACAAGATCGGCGAGGTGATCGGCCCCAAGGGGAAGGTCATCAACACGATCACCCAGGAGACGGGCGCCGACGTGTCGGTCAGCGACGATGGTGTCGCCGGCCGCGTGTCGATCGGCTCGCGAGACGGGCTGGCCGTCGAGGAGGCGAAGCGGCGCATCGAGCTCATCCTCGACCCGCCGACCGCCGAGCTCGGGGCCAACTACACGGGGCGTGTCGTCAACATCACGAAGTTCGGTGCGTTCGTGAACGTCCTTCCGGGGCGTGACGGCCTGCTGCACATCTCGAAGCTCGGTGGCGGGACGCGGATCGACCGCGTGGAAGACGTGCTGAACCTCGGCGACGAGGTCGAGGTGCGCGTCGACGACATCGACAATTCCGGCAAGCTCTCGTTGAGCCTCGTCGGTGCTGAAGGTGAAGGCGACGGAGGCGATGCGCCGGCGAGTGGGTCCGATGGGGATGACCGCCCGCCGCGGCGCGAGCGCACCCCCCGGCCGCGCGGCGACGACGGTGACTCGGGCGGTAACGGTGAGTCCCGCGAGCGCACGGCGTCGGCGGTCAAGGCCCCTTCGTTCGAGGACCAATGGGAATCGCAGGCCAAGGAAGAGTTCGGTGACCTCGGCCCGTCGGAAGCAGCCCGTACGGGCGGTGGCGGTGCACCTCGTCGTGGCGGCAGCGGTGGCGGCGGTGGCCGCAGTCGAGGCGGGCGCGGCGGCCGGCGTTAGCCGCCGGGAACCCCCCTCGATGAGTGTGGTTTCCGAGCCGGTGAGCATCTGATGGCTGGAGCGCCCGCGAACGCGGCGATTCTGCGCACGCGTCTTCCTTCGGGAGCGCGAGTCGTGACCGAGTCGATGCCGTCGCTGCGTTCGGTCGCCGTCGGGTTTTGGGTCGGCACCGGTTCGCGTGACGAGCCAGCCGAGCTCGCGGGCGCGAGCCACTTCCTGGAGCACCTGCTGTTCAAGGGAACCGACGCGCGCACGGCAACGGAGATCGCTGAGTCCGTGGAGTCAGTCGGCGGCGACATGAACGCCTTCACGACGCAAGAGCTCACCGCGTTCTATGTGCGGGTTCCCGATGAGTGCCTCCCCCTCGCGATCGAGATCCTCTCCGACATCGTTTGGACACCGGCGCTTCGCGCCGAAGACGTCGATGCCGAGCGGCAGGTGATCCTCGAAGAGATCCGGATGCGCGACGACGCGCCCGAAGATCTGGTCCACGACGTGTTCGCCGATGCCATCTTCCCGGGTCACCCGATCGGTCGCGAGGTCATCGGATCGCCTACCACGATCAACGCGATGGGGTCGGTCGACATCGGTACGTTTCACCAGCGCCACTACCACCCCAGCAACGTGGTGGTCGCGGCCGCGGGCAACCTCGATCACGACTACGTCGTCGAGCTCGTGGAGAAGGGCCTCAACGGCGCGACGGGCGACCGCCCACCGCGCGAGATGTACGCAGGTGAGCCGGCGCCGCGACCGCTCGCCGTTCTCGAACGGCCGACCGAGCAGGCGCACGTCGTGCTCGGCATGCGATCGCTTCCTCGGGCTGACCCCGATCGCTACGCGCTCACGGTGCTGAACCAGACGCTTGGTGGCGGCATGTCGTCGCGGCTGTTCCAGGAAGTGCGGGAGCGACGTGGCCTCGCGTATTCCGTCTACTCCTTTCGCGCCGCCTTCGAGGAGACCGGCGCGTTCGCGGTGTCCGCCGGCACTGCACCCGAACGGCTCCCCGAGCTGCTTGGCGTGATCGACGCCGAGCTCGCGCGGGTGGTCGCCGATGGCGGCATCTCCGACCGCGAGCTCGACGCGGCCAAGGGCCACCTGCGCGGATCGCTGGCCTTGTCGCTCGAGAGCTCGGCGAGCCGGATGCACCGACTGGGCAGGAGCGAGCTGACGATGGGGGAGGTCCCGTCGCTCGACGAGGTGGTCGCCGATGTCGAGGCCGTCGGCGCCGAAGACGTGGCCCGCGTCGTCGAGCGCGTCGTGGCCACCGACAAGCGCACGCTCGCGGTGGTGGGCCCGGTCGACGAATCGCAGCTCACCCGGCACACGTAAGCCCCGGCCCGACGCGGGCACCTGAGGCGCGGGACCGCCGAAATGGGTCTAGAAAGTGCAAGGACCGGCCGGTCTCCGAACGCTCTCGGCGGACAGGGAGGGCCGTGACTTGAAGAGGCGGGTTGGGCAGCGGGGGGCGAGCGAGCGGACCGATACCCTGCGAACGTGATCCGCGTGGGTGTGTTCGGTGCCGGTGGGCGCATGGGCTCAACCGTCTGTGGCGCCGTCGCCGCCGACCCCCAGCTGGAGCTGGTGGCCGCGGTCGATCCGTACCACGAGGGCATCGACCTCCATCAGCTCGGAGTGTCCGATACCGGATTGACAGTTGCGCGCAAGGCTGATGCGTTTGCGGACGCGGGCGTCGACGTTGCGGTCGACTTCACGGTCATCGATGCCGCACGCGAGAACATCGCATGGTGCGCCGAGCACGGTGTGCACGCGGTCGTCGGAACCACCGGTTTCACAGAGACGGAGATCGACGATCTACGCATGAAGTTGCTCGACGGCGCAGCCAACGCGGTCATCGTCCCCAACTTCGCGATCGGCGCCGTGCTCATGATGCGATTCGCTGAGCTCGCGGCGCCGTACTTCGAGACGGCAGAGATCATCGAGCTCCACCACGACGAGAAGGTGGACGCGCCGTCGGGCACCGCAATGCTCACGGCGCAGCGCATGGCCCAAGCGTCGGACACGTGGGGACAGGATCCGACCGAGAAGGTCGTGCTCGAAGGTGCGCGAGGCGGTGAGGGTCCTGGAGGGATCCGGGTTCACTCCGTGCGTCTCCGCGGCCTGGTTGCTCACCAAGAGGTTGTGCTCGGCACCACCGGCCAGTCGCTGTCGATTCGCCACGACTCCTACGAGCGCACCTCGTTCATGCCCGGGGTGCTCCTCGCGATCCGCGCGGTGCGCGAGCGTCCGGGCTTGACCGTGGGCCTCGACGCACTGCTCGGCCTCTGACGCCTTCGGCTACTGCCAAGTAGGGTCGCCCGCCGTGGGGGGTGAAAATTCCGCACCGCTTCTGGCGGTGCGGAATCTCGAGGTCGTGTACGGCGGCACGATCACGGTCCTGCGCGGGGTGAGCCTGGACGTTCCCCGAGGAGAGGTCGTCGCGCTGCTGGGAGCGAACGGCGCGGGCAAGACGACGCTCCTGCGCGCGGTGTCAGGGCTCCTTGCGGTGCATTCCGGGCGAGCAGAGCGCGGCACGATCGAGCTCGACGGCGAGTCGATCCTCGGTGAGCCGACGCCCGACATCGTGCGGCGAGGACTCGCGCAGGTGATGGAGGGGCGGCGGATCTTCGCCGAGCTCAGCGTCGACGAGAACCTCAAAGCAGGCGCGTTCACGAGGCACGATCGCGACGGCATCCGCGACACGTACGCGCACGTGCTCGAGATGTTCCCGGTCCTAGCCACGCGCCGGCGTGATGTCGCGGGGTACCTCTCGGGTGGCGAGCAACAGATGCTCGCAATGGGTCGGGCCCTCATGGCCAAGCCGCGCCTGCTGCTCCTCGACGAGCCGTCGCTCGGACTCGCGCCGTTGATCCAGCAGCAGATCCGCGATATCGTCGCGGCGATCGCCGCGGAGGGCGTCAGCGTGCTGCTCGTGGAGCAGAACGCGATGCTCGCGCTCTCCGTTGCCAGCCGCGGCTACGTGCTCGAGAGTGGCCAGGTCGTACGCGAGGGGCCAGGCCAGGAGCTGCTCGAGGACGAGGAGATCCGGGCCGCGTACCTGGGCATGGGGGAGCACGGCCGTCGTTCGTTCAAGGACCTCAAGACGTATCGGCGGCGGCGGCGGTGGTCGGCATGACGGGCATCATGCACAAGCCGCGCTACGACGGTCCGCTCCTCCAAGTCTCCGACGTCAGCCTGTCGTTCGGCGGGGTCAGCGCGCTCCGAGGTGTGAACTTCGACGTCAACGAAGGTGAGCTCTTCGCGATCATCGGCCCGAACGGCGCGGGCAAGACCTCGATCTTCAACTGTCTCAGCGGGGTCTATCGGCCGCAGATCGGCACCATCCGCTTCCAGGGTGAGGAGCTTGTCGGTGAGCGGCCGCCCGCGATCGCACAGATGGGGATGGGACGCACCTTTCAGAACCTCGGCTTGTTCGTGAACCTCAACGTCATCGACAACCTGATGCTGGGCCGCCACATCAGGATGCGCACCGGCTTCATCGCCGGGATGCTCTGGCTCGGCCGCGCGCGCAATGAAGAGGTCGCGAACCGGCGACGCGTCGAGGAGATCATGGAGTTCCTCGCGCTCCAGGAGTACCGGTACGAGCCCGTCGGAACTCTGCCGTACGGAGTCCAGAAGCGCATCGAGCTCGGTCGCGCGCTCGCGATGGATCCCGTGCTGCTCCTGCTCGACGAGCCGGTCGCAGGCATGAACCTCGAGGAGACCGAGGACATGGCGCGCTTCATCCTGGAGATCCGCCGCCAGCTCGACATGGCGATGATCCTCGTGGAGCACGACATGCCGCTGGTGATGGAGCTGGCGGAGCGCGTCTTGGTGCTCGACTTCGGTGAGCCGATCGCGCTCGGCCTCCCCGAGGACGTGCAGAAGGACCCGCGCGTCATCGAGGCCTATCTGGGGGCCGAAGCGTGAGCACGGTGACGGAGCCGATCCCGGCTGGCGCCGAAGTCGTTGCCGAGCCGACTTCACTGCCTGGGTGGCTCCTGCGCCAGGCCGAGACCCGACCCAAAGCCGTCGCGCTTCGCGTCAAGGAGCTCGGCCGGTGGCTCGAGATCAGTTGGGCGGAGTACGCCGGCCGCGTCGCGAGCGTCGGTCGTGCACTCGTGCACCAAGGCGTGGGGACGGGTGATCGCGTCGCGATTGTCAGCGACAACCGCGTGGAGTGGTTGCTGACCGACCTCGCCGTGCAGGGGCTGGGCGCGGTCAGCGTCGGGTTGTTCGAGACGAGTGACGCAGCAGAGCTCGCTTCGCTGATCGAGCGCGCAGGCGTCACGGTCGCCATTGTCGAGAACGAGGAGCAGTTCGACAAGCTGGTGGAAGTCGCCGACCGCGTCGCGCTCCGCCACCTGGTCATCATCGACCCGCGCGGCATCCAGCGCCTCGAGGGTCCGGCGAGCAGCTTCGAGGCCTTGGAGGCGCTCGGGAACCCCGAGGCCGTGCAGCTGCGGGCGGGCGATGTGCGCTCCTGGCAGACACTCGTGGGCGCGCTCGATCCCGATGCGGTCGCGACCATCGTCTTCACTCCGGGCACCTGTGGCGATTCCAAAGGCGTGCAGCTCACGCACGCCAACCTCGTGAGCGCCGCGAACGCGGGGGTCGACGCACTCGGTCTGCGCGCGGACGACGAGATCGTGTCGTCATTGCCCTTGTGCGACATCTCTGAGCGCATACTCATCGTCGCTCACGCGGTTCGTGCCGGCGCCACCGTCAACTTCGGCGAAGGTGGTCCAGCGCTCGTGAACGACCTGCGCGAGGTGCAGCCCACGGTGGTGCAGGGCACGCCGCGCCTCTGGGAACGCCTGCGCGGAACGGTCGAGACCGGACTCCGGGTCGCGGGGCACATCAAGCGCACTGCGACACGTATGGCCGGCGGCGACGGTCAGTCGTCGAGTGGTGCGGTGGCGAACGCACTCGTGATGCGACCGCTGCGAAAGCGCCTGGGGCTGGGGCGTACGCGCGTGGCGTTGAGCGTCGGCGACTCGGCGCCACCCGAGCTGGTCGGGTGGTGGCAGTCGGTCGGGGTTCCGCTGCGCGCCACCTATGCCCTTTGCGAGACGGCCGGCGTGGCGACCCTCGCGTCAGCTGGGCAAGAAGCCGCAGGAACAGCGGGAGGAGCGGTCCCCGGGGTGGAGCTGCGCATCGATGGAGCGGGTGCTGATGGCGAAGTGCTCGTGCGGGGCCCAGTGGTGTTCGCGGGGTACATCGACAGCAAAAGCGCGCCCGCCGCGACGCGCGACGCCGAGGGTTGGCTGCACACCGGCGACCTGGGAGCTCTCGCGGGAGACGGTGCGCTCACGATCGCAGGGCGCGCGAGTGACCGCGTCTCCACGTCGACAGGTCACAACGTCGACCCGCGTGTCATCGAGCTGCGCCTCGAAGCGTCGCCGCACGTACGGAGCGCGATCATCGTCGGCGACGGCCGACCGCACCTCGGAGCGTTGCTCGCGATCGACGGTGTGGTTGTGGGTGACTGGGCTGCGGCGCATGGTGTGCCGTACACGACGTACCGCACGCTGACCGAGCGACCTGAGGTCCGTGAGCTGCTGAGCCGCGTCGTCGACGAAGCGAATGCGGCACTCGTCGACGCCGACCAAGTTGGATGCTTCGGCCTGTTGTCGCAAGAGCTCGATGTGGAGGACGGCACCCTCACGCCCACGCTCAAGGTGCGGCGTAAGGCCGCGGCCGAGCGGCACGCCGAGCTCGTGGACGCGATGTACGGATCCGATCGGGGAGGCCAGTCGCCGTGACGAAGTTCTTGCAGCTGCTCGCTTCGGGAGCCGCGCTCGGCGCCATCTACGCGCTCGTGTGCCTCGGCTTCGTGGTCATCTTCCGCGCGACTGGCGTCATCAACTTCGCTCAAGCGGGCCTCGTCGTGGTCGGCGCGTTCTTTGTGTACAACGCCACTTTCACCTGGGGCCTGAGCTTCTGGGTCGCACTACTCCTGGGGATCCTGTTCGGCGCCGCGCTCGGGATCGTCATCGAGCGCCTTGTGCTCCGCAGGATGGTGGGGCAACCGCTCCATGCGATTTTGCTCGTTACCGTCGGCGTGCTCCTCCTCGTCGAACCGATCGTCACCACGATCTGGCGAACGCCGCAGTCGAGCATCGAGACGCCGTTCAAGATCTTGCCTCTCGACGATGACTGGAGTGTGAGGATCAATCAGATCGACGTGGCGGCGATCGTGATCGCCGCCGTGGTGCTCCTGTCGTTCTTCCTTTTCTTCCAGAAGACCAAGTACGGCGTGGCCATGCGCGCCACTGCGGTCGACCAGGAAGCCGCGCTCATGCAGGGCATCAATGTCAACGGCATCGTCGCCCTGTCGTGGGCCATCGCCGGGGTGGTCGCGGTGCTCGGTGGTGCGATGCTCGGTGCCAACGCCGGGCCCAAGACCGGCCTGAGCGTCGGGATCGGGATCATTGCCTTGAAGGCGCTTCCTGCGATGGTCCTGGGAGGCCTCGACTCGCCCGGGGGGGCGGTCGTCGGCGGCCTCGTGATCGGCATCGCGGAGCTCATGACGAAGGGTTACGCCCCGGATTGGATTGAGGGCGGCTTCGACCAGGTGCTGCCGTGGATCCTCATGCTCGTCGTCCTGCTCGTCCGGCCCTACGGGCTGTTCGGCACTCGTCAGGTGCAACGCCTGTGAGCCGCGCGCGCGGGATGCTGCGCAACTACGCCCAGGACGTGCGCCTCGTGCGCTCGCCGAAGGGGTTCATTGGCGTGGCTGCTCTCGTCGTGCTGTTCCTGGGCCTTCCGCTGTTCGTGAACGACTCGTGGGCCAACATCTTCGTGATCGCCGGGTACTCCGCGATCGCCGCGCTCGGGCTGAACCTGCTGACGGGGTATACCGGGCTGCCGTCGCTCGGCACCGCCGGCTTCATCGCGCTCGGAGCGTTCTGCGCGAGCTACCTCGGGCGGCCCGAAGACGCACTGCCGCCCGGTGGGCTCGACTGGGCGTTCTGGAAGTACGCCCTTGCCGCGCTCGCGATCGGCGCCGGCGTCGGCTTCGTCGTCGGGCTCCCGGCCCTCCGCCTGCGCGGTGTGTACCTCAGCATCGCCACGCTCGCGATCGTGTTCGTCACGCTGTACGTGCTCAAGAGCTGGGAAACCGTGTCGGGCGGCAACTCGGGCGCGTCGATGCCCATCGAGGTACGGCTCTTCGGCTTGGACTTCGCCGATCTCGGTGGCGACGACGACATCTTCCTGGGGGATCTTCCGTTTCGAAAGGGCGCGGAGCTGTTCAGTCGCAACCACGGGCTGATGTACCTCATCTGGGGCTTCGTGGCCGTCGCCGCGCTGCTGTGCAAGAACATCGTCCGCTCTCGTCCCGGGCGCGCGCTCCAAGCGGTTCGCGATCGCGACGTCGCGGCCGCCGTCGTGGGTGTGAGCCTCTTCCGAGCCAAGGTTGGCGCGTTCGTGATCTCGAGCGCGCTCGCCACGCTCGCCGGTGTGTTCTACGGGCTCTACATCCAATACGCGGTGGCCGACGAGGCCGCGTTCGGGCTTCCCCTGTCGATCCAGTTCCTGGCGATCATCGTGGTCGGTGGCATCGGCACCACCTACGGCCCGATCATCGGCGCACTGCTCATCGCCACGATTCCCAAGTTCATCGGGTTCCTCTCCGACCTCCCGCTCATCAAGGAGATCTTCACCGAGACGCCCGGCGAGGTCGGGTTCTCCGAGGGGAACTTCGCCGCGGTCCTGTACGCCTTGCTGATCATCGTCGGGCTGATCACGCAGCCCCATGGCCTGGCGGGTATTTCGCGGCGAATTGGGGGATACTTCCGGTCCTGGCCGCTGGCCCGGTAAAGCACCCCGCCAGCAGCACACGAACACAGGGGGAGATGGATGCGAACTCCGAGTCCGAGGAAGTTCCTGACCGGCGTGCTCGCCGTAGCCATGGTGGCTGCGTTCGCCGGACCAGCAGGGGCTGGCGGGAAGGCACCCGCGGAGACCGCCGGCTTCGACGGCGACACGATCAACCTGGGTGTCATCACGCCGCTGTCCGGGCGCGTGAGCATCATCGCCAACCCGCTCACCGCCGGCAACCAGATGTGGTGGGACCACTACAACGAGGAAGAAGGCGGCATCGCCGGCAAGTACAAGGTGGAGCTGCTGAAGGAAGACAGCGCGTACGCAGCGCCGACTGCCGTGCAGGCGTACGACAAGCTCAAGGGCGATGTTGTCGCGTTCCAGCAGATCCTCGGCACGCAGATCACCCAGGCGCTGTTGCCCAAGATGCAGGCCGACCAGGCCGTGGCTGCGCCCGCGACGCTCGACGCGACGTGGGTGCACAACCCGAACCTGGTGCCGGTCGGTGCGCCGTACCAAGTCGAGGCGATCAACGCGCTCGACTACTACGTGAACAACGGCGGCAAGGGCACCAAGGTCTGCGCCCTCGCGCAGGACGACGAGTTCGGTGAGGCCGGTCTCGAGGGGCTCGCGGCGGCCAAGAAGGCGCTGAAGCTCAAGACAGGACCGTCGCCCCGATTCAAGACGGGCGAGGACCTCACCGCGCAGATCCAGGAGCTGGTCGACGCCGAATGCGACGCGACACTGGTCGTCGCTACGGCGGCCGACGCCAGCGCGATCATGACGACCTCGGTCTCGCTCAACTTCGAGACGCGGTACATCGCGTTGGCTCCGTTCTGGCTCCCGCTGCTCGCCGGTTCGCCGAACATCGCCGACTACCTGGTGGAGCACCTGTGGGTCTCCGCAGGCCAGTTCGTGGCGTGGGGCGACTCGACCATCCCGGGGATGGACACAGCTATCGAGCGGCAAGAGACGTACGCGCCCGACCAGGCGCCTGACCCGTACTTCATCTTCGGGTACCTCCAAGGCCAGGCCATGGCCCAGGTGCTCGAGAAGGCGGTCAAGAACGGCGACCTGAGTCGTGCCGGCGTGCTGAAGGCTGTGAGCCAGGTCAAGAAGCTCACGTTCGACGGCCTCGACGAGGACTACAAGTACGGCGCAGCCGCGAAGCGGAACCCGCCTCGCGCGACTGCGGTGCTCGAGATCGACCCGGCCGGCGTCGTCGGCCTTGCGATCCTGGGTCCGCAAACCGCGTCGAAGGCTGCGGAGAAGTACAAGATCAAGTAGCAAGCGCTGCTCGATTGGGATTCACACCGGGCCCGCTCCGCCACCACGGGGAGCGGGCCCGGTCGCGTCCGGGGCCGTAGCGTTCGTGGCGATGGCGTCCCGCGCGGATCCGAAGGAGCGAGTGTTGGCCGGCACCTACGACTGCGCGGCCCGGTTCGGTCTCGGCAAGACCACGGTCGACGACGTCGCGCGCGCCTCGGGCGTCTCGCGGGCCACGATCTACCGCCTGTTCCCGGGCGGGCGCGACCAGATCCTGCGCGAGACGGTCGGTTGGGAGATGAACCACTTCTTCGTACGCCTGGCCGAGGCGGTGGCCGATGCGCCCGATTTCGCGACCCGGCTCGAGCGTGCGCTGGCGTTCGCTCGTCAGGCGGTGCTGGAGCATGCGGTGCTCCAGAAGGTCCTCGCTGCGGAGCCGGACGTGCTGCTCCCGCTCCTCACGCTCGAGCAGCACCGGGTGCTCGGCTACATCCGCGACTACCTGGGCCCACTGCTCCGAGCCGAGCAGGATGCCGGGCGGCTCGTCCTCGGCATCGACCTCGACGCGGCAGCCGACCACGTGGCCCGGCTCCTCCTGTCGCTCATCGGCACGCCCGGGCGCTGGGATCTCGCCGATCCCGCGCAGGTGAGGAACCTCGTGCGTCATGAGCTCCTAGGTGGCATCGTTGTCCCGGTGGACGCCGCTGAGTGAGGGGTGACCCGGAACGCGCGGGCTCATTCAGACAGTCAGGGGCGGTGGCGGGACAACCAGACCACACCGGGCGCACCCCGCGCCCCTCGAGAGGAGTCAACCGGTATGGGCATGTTCAAGGACATCAAGAAGCTCTCGGATCAGGGCAAGGAAGCCCAGAAGGCCCAGGGCAAGCGCACCGGCATGATCGGGATGATGAAGGACATGCCCGACCAGCTGCACCAGGCCACCGAGGCCATCGATGACGCGATGGCGCTTCAGGCCGACATGGCCAAGCAGCAGGCGCTGCTCGCCACCGGCACGCCTGGCACGGCCACGATCAAGGGCTTCACCGACACCGGCGTGCAGGTGAACTTCAACCCGCAGGTCGTGCTCGACGTGTCGGTCGAGGTCGAGGGCAAGGGTGCGTACGACGCGAAAGTCACCACGTCGGTGCCGCAGATGCACATCCCGCTCGTGCAGCCCGGCAACAAGATCGGCGTGAAGGTCGACCCGGCCGATCAGAACAACCTCGCAATCGACTGGACCCGCCCCCAAGGCTGATCCAACTTTCCGCTCTCCGCCCGGTGGGCGGGGCCGCTCAGGCCCCGCTCGCTGCGGCGCAGGGTACCTGCGCCGCTCACGCTCGCTCCTCTGTCAGGGCGTAGGGGGGCGCGGGGTCGTACTCGATGACGCGCTGCACGGCCCGGGCGTGGTCGATGTCGTACATCTGGCCGACGAGCCACAGCGACATGTCGATGCCGGCCGACACGCCGGCCGCCGTGACCACGTTGCCGTCGCGCACGTACCGCTCGTCATCGACCACGGTCAGATCGGGTTGCTCGCGCAGCGTGTCGACGTAGGCCCAATGCGTCGTGACTCGGCGACCCGCGAGGAGCCCGGCTGAGTTCAGCAGGATTGCACCGGTGCACACGCTGGTGACCCACGTGCAGTCGGCCGCGACCTTCTTGATCCAGTCGATGTGAGCGGCATCGTCGGCCAGCTTCCGCGTCCCCATCCCACCAGGCACGACGAGCACGTCGAGCGCCGGCGCGTCGGAGAAGCCATGGTCGGGGACCACCTTCAGTCCGTTGAACCCAGTGATCGGATCGGCGGTGACCGCGATCGTCACGACGTCGTCGCCCTCCTTCTTGGCGGTCGTGAAGACCTCGAAGGGCCCGGCGAAGTCGAGCTCTTCCACACCGTCGAACAGCAAGATCCCGGTTGTGAGCGGCCTCACGCACTCTCCTTCGTGGCTCGGCCGACCCTAGGCATCGCGCTCGTCTCCCTGACCCAAATTGTGCCCCGGACCACGTTGACATTGAGACGCTTTCGGTCCTATCGTCTCAGGTCATGACCGTGCTGGCCGATCCGGTCGCTCCGTCCGTCCCCGGCATCCACGAGCGGGCCGCCGCCGCCACGCTCTCGTGCCTCGCCCGCCACGGCATCTCCAAGACGACGATCGACGACATCGCCCGCGAGGCCGGGTGCTCCCGCGCCACGCTCTACCGGTACTTCGGCGGCAAGGCCGAGCTCGTCCAGACCGTCGTGCGCGCCGAGGCGGCGCGAGTGGCTGGCACGGTCCGCGCGGCTGCCGACACGACAGATACGCTCGAAGACGCAGTCGTCGCGATGTTGCACACCGCGGGGTATGAGCTCGGTGAGCACCCGGCGTTGCGCTTCGTCGCCGACTTCGAACCGGAGCGGCTGCTCCCGCACCTCACGTTCGCCGGCGGCGAGCGATTCCTCGCTCGTGCTGGTGCCGCCATCGCGCCGAGTCTCGAGCGGTTCCTCCCCGGCCGGGCCGAGCGCGCCGCCGAGTGGGTCGCGCGCGTGGGCCTCACGCTCTGGCTGTGCCCCAGCGGGCCTGTCTCGCTCGTCGATCCTGTGTCCCTGCGCGCGTACGTGCGCGCGTTCGTCGTTCCCGCGCTCGACCGAATCCTCCCCGACCCAGCCCTCACCTTCTCCCCGAAGGGGTAGCGCCATGGCCATCGAACAGAACCTGTCCAACGCCGAGCTCATCGGTCGCGACGACGTCAACGACGTCAACGCGATCCTCGCCGTCACCAACACCGACGTCGCCGAGGTTGCACACGCCGTGCACGCCGCCGGAGACGCCATCTTCACGTGGGACTACGAGCAGAGCCGCCAGCCGCTTCAACGGCTGTACGAGAAGGCGAAGACGTCCCAGTGGAACGCCACCACTGACCTGCCGTGGGACACCGAGGTCGACCAGGAGGCGGTCGTCATCGCCAACCAGGCGCAGAACGACTTCCTCTACAACTCCAGCATGGACATGTCCGGCACGCCCTTCGCGAACTGGGGCGACAAGGAGTGGGTCGAGTTCGGCATCCAATCCCAGAACTGGACGCTGTCGCAGTTCATGCACGGTGAGCAGGGCGCGCTGCTGTGCACCGCACAGATCGTCGAGACCGTGCCGTGGATCGACGCCAAGTACTACGCGTCGACCCAGGTGATGGACGAAGCCCGTCACGTCGAGGTGTTCTCGCGCTATCTCGACACGAAGCTGTCGGGTCACTACCCGATCAACGCGCACCTCAAGATGCTCCTGGACGACATCATCGCCGACAGTCGCTGGGACATGACCTACCTCGGCATGCAGGTGATGGTCGAGGGGCTCGCGCTCGCAGCCTTCGGGTTCATGCACCAGATGACGACCGAGCCACTGCTCAAGCAGCTTCTGCGTTACGTGATGAGCGACGAAGCTCGCCACGTGGCCTTTGGTGTGCTCTCGCTTCAGGAGTACTACGCGGAGCTGAGCGCGGCCGAGATCCGCGAGCGCCAGGAGTTCGCGTTCGAGGCCGCGGTGCGTATGCGTGACCGGTTCCTCCAGCAGGAGGTCTGGGAGCGCATGGGTGTCGACGTGAAGGAGGCCGTGAAGGTGGTGCTGAACTCGCCGGACCGGCCGATCTTCCAGTCGATGCTGTTCTCGAAGATCGTGCCCAACTGCAAGAAGCTCGGCTTGCTCGACGCGGCCGACGGTTGGCTGCGCGACCGCTTCACCGACCTCGGGGTCATCCAGTTCGAGGACTGGACCGACACCGGCGAGGAGTACACGACCCTCGACGAGGTCGCCAAGGACCGTGAAGCCGCGACCGCGTAAGCGCTGATCGGGACGAGGGACGCGCCGCGGGTGAAGATTCGAGCATGTGGAGTTCGCGAGCTCTGCGGTATCGCAGCGCTCGTGCTCGGAGTCCTGGTCGCGCTGTCGGTCACCGCGGTCGCGGCAACCCACCGCGGCGAAGCGGTGGATCCGGTCTCCTCCTCCACCACCACCACCCTGATCGAGCTCGGGCCGGCAACCTCGGTGACCGAGGAACCCGAGTCTGACGTCCCGACGACGAAGCCGGTCGAGGTCAAGGGTGAGCGGGCCGTGGTTGAGGGTCGCGGCGGCGCGTCCTGGGCATGGTGGCTGCTGCTCTTGCTTCTGCTCGCGCCGCTGGTCGGATTCGTGTTCGGAATCACGCGCCGTCGCCTCGATTCGGCGCGACGCTGACCGCTGCGCGTGAGGCGGGGGGAGTACCCTCGTCACGGTGAGCGCGACCGTCCGGATCGTCTTCTTGGGCGGGCTGGGGGAGATCGGTCGGAACTGCTTCTGCATCGAGGTCGACGGCCGCATCGTCGTGGTCGATTGCGGCCTGATGTTCCCGAACGCCGACATGCCCGGCGTCGATCTGGTCCTTCCCGACTTCACGTACCTGCGCGCCAACGCCAACCGCGTCGACGGCATCGTGCTCACACACGGGCACGAGGACCACGTGGGTGCGCTGTCCTACCTGCTCGCCGACGTGTCCGCCCCGATCTACGGCTCCGCGCTGTCGCTCGGCTTTGCCCGCAAGCGCATCGAGGAAGCCGGCGTGCTCGACCAGACCGAGCTGCACCCCGTTGGCGACGGCGATGTGGTGACCATCGGTCCGCTCGAGGCCGAATTCGTGCCGGTCACGCACTCGGTGCCCCACGCGTTCGCCGTGGCGTACCGCACGCCGATCGGCACCATCCTCCATACCGGCGACTTCAAGCTGGACCTCACGCCGGTCGACGGGCGCACCACCGACCTACCCCGGCTCGGTCAGATCGGGAGCGAAGGCGTGCGCCTCCTCCTATCGGACTCCACGAACGCCGAGCGACCCGGGTTCACCGAGTCGGAGACCACCGTCGGTCCGGTGCTGCGCGATCTGTTCCGCGACCATCCCGATCGGCGGCTCATCGTCACGTCGTTCGCGTCGCACCTGCACCGCGTGCAGCAAGTGGCGGAGGAAGCAGTTGCCGCGGGCCGTCATGTGGCGTTCCTGGGACGCTCCATGGTGCACAACACGACATTGGCCCGGGAGATGGGCCTCTTCGACATCCCTGCCGACAAGGTCGTCGACATCGAGGACGCGCCGCGCTTCTCACCCGGTGAGCTGTGCGTGATCTGCACCGGATCCCAGGGCGAGCCCATGAGCGCGCTGTCGCTCATGGCGGCGCACGAGCACAAGCACGTGAAGATCAGCGCGGACGACGTGGTCGTGATCTCAGCCCACGCGATTCCTGGCAACGAATCCAACGTCGACCGCGTGATCGACTCGCTGCACCGAGCCGGTGCCGACGTCGTGTACGGCCACGACGCGCACGTCCACGTGTCCGGCCATGCGAACAGCGAAGAGCTCAAATTCATGCTGGACCTGGTGCGGCCCGAGTGGTTCGTTCCGGTTCACGGCGAGTACCGCCACATGGTCCATCACGCGCGGCTGGCCGAGGCGGTCGGTGTTCCGTCGGACCGGATCCTCGTGTGCGAGGACGGCGACGTCGTCACGATCGATGCAGTTGCAGCCGACGTTGAACGGCGTGCTGTGCCCGCGGGCTACCAGTACGTGGACGGCATCGGCGGCGACGTGGGCCAGGGCGTGCTGCGCGATCGTCGCTCGCTCTCCGAGGAGGGCTTCGTGGTGGTGATCGTGACCGTCGATGCCACGAGCGGTGAAGTCGTCACGGGCCCCGAGATCGTCACCCGCGGTTGGGTCTACGAGGCCGAGGCCGAGGTGCTGCTCGAGGACGCGCGCGTGGCGGTTCGAGAGGCCCTTGCCGACGCCGCCGCCGAGGGCGCGACCGACTTCGAGAACCTGCGGCGAGTCAGCCGCCGAGCGCTGGGGCGCCTCATCAGTGCCCGCACTCGCCGCCGACCTGCCATCATCCCCGTCATCATGGAAGTCTGAGGCTTCCTCAAAAGGCGAGCGACCGCGACGCAGGTATCCTGCGGCGCAGCGAGCCGGGGCCCTAGCGGCCCGGCCCACGGGGCCGAGAGCGGAAAAGATGATTCGGGACTGGTCGAACTTCATCGGCGGACGGGTGGCGCTCATCACCGGATCAGGCGCGGGGATCGGCCGGGCCATCGGCATCCAGATGGCGCGCGCCGGGGCCGAGGTGTGGATCAACGACCTCGACGAGACGCGCGCGCAAAGCGTCGCCGGTGAGATCGAGGCCGAGGGGGGTAAGGCGCACGTGGTGATCGCCGACGTGTGCGACCCGGGCTCGGTGCGTGAGATGGCCGCGACCACCGGACCGCTCGACATCCTCGTGAACAACGCCGGGAGTGGCGTGCGGGCATTCGACGCCGGCACGGGAGGCACGCGGCTCGTGCTGTTCGCCGAGAGTGAGCCGGCCGACTGGGAGCCCGTGATGCGGGTGAACCTCACCGGTGTGCTGCACGTGACCCACTCGTACCTGCCCGACATGATCGAGCGGGGCTGGGGCCGGATCCTGACGATCGTGTCCGACGCCGGGCGCAAGGGGGAGCGGCGCCAGGTGGTGTACGGCGCGGCGAAGGCGGCCGCGATGGGGTTCACGCGTGGGCTCGCGGCTGAGGTCGGCCGTCAAGGTGTCACGGCCAACTGCATCTCGCTCGGGTCGATGCGCCACGGCGCGCTCGCGGCCGCGGTCGAGCAGGACCCGGAGCTCGAGCGGCGTCTCTCCTCGGCGTACCCCGCCGGTCGCCTCGGCCGCGTCGACGACCCCGCGCCCCTCGCTGTGCTCCTCTGCAGCGACGCCGCAGAATGGATCACCGGCCAGGTCTATCCAGTCGACGGCGGCTACGCCCCTTCTCTGTAGGCAAGCCCCGCCCGGTTCTCAAGATGCCCTTGTTGTTTGTGGGGGCGGTGTTACGGTCGTTGGGCTGTGGCTACCCGAACTGCTGCGAAACGTCGCGCCCCTGCGAAGCGGGCGAAGAAGCCACGCGCGCGGCGTCCTGCTCCTCCTCCTGAGCCCACGCTCCGGATTCGGGCGCGGGAGGCGGCGAGGCGTGAGCTCGGAGGCCATGGGGCGGACGCCGCCGCCGTCGGCCTGCTGGTCCTCGCCATCCTCACCACGCTCGGGCTGACCTCGGACCTCGCGGGGCCGGTCGGGCAAGGCTTGGCCGACGGCTTCGCCACCCTGGTCGGGAAGGCGCGCTACGCGGTGCCCGTGGTCGGGATCGGGTTCGCGATCCTCCTTTTCCGTGTCGGGCCCTCGGCCCGCCGCGCCGCAGAGGTCGACCCGGCTGACGACGACGAAGAGGCCCGTGCCGAGCCGGCGCCGGTGCGCGTCGGCACCGGCATCGCGCTGCTCGGTCTGGCCGCGGTCGGCGCGCTGCACCTCCTCGGTGACAGCCCGGCGCTCGACGGGAAGCTCGAGCGGCTCCAGGATGCGGGCGGGTACCTCGGTGGCGCGATCGCCGGTCCGCTCCAGGCGGGGACCGGCACGGTCGGGACCTCGGTGGTGCTCGCGGGGCTCGCAGTGCTCGGCGCGCTCCTCGCGCCGGGCGTGCCGATGCGCGACGTGATCGCCAGCCTCGGGCGCGGGACGCGCTGGCTCGGCCACCAAGCGCGTGCCTACTCCGATCTCCCTCCGCGTGACGAGGCGTTGCTCCCCGACGACGACGGGCACGGCCTCGACGAGATCGACCTCACGGGTGCCGGCGCACCTGAGTCCGCGGAGCTTTACGACGTCGAGCTCGACGCCCTGCCGGCGGTGACACTCGATGACGACCCGACGCTTACTGACCTGCCGCCGCCGGCAATCGCAGAGGAGCTCGACGGCCAGCTCGCCATCGATGTCGGCGGGCGTCAACGCGGCGGATCGTGGAAGCTCCCACCGTTGTCGGTGCTCAAGAAGGGTGACGCCAAGCAGACGGATCGCAAGCTCGTCGACGAGGCGGGCAAGGCGCTCCAGGCCGCGCTGCACCAGCACGGTGTGGATGCGAAGCTCGTCGGCGCGACGGTGGGACCGACCGTGACGCGCTTCGAGCTAGAGCTCGCGCCGGGCGTCAAGGTGAACCGCGTCACCGGCCTCGCGCACGACCTCGCGTACGCGATGGCGTCGGCCGACGTGCGCATCCTCGCTCCGATCCCAGGTCGCTCGGCGGTGGGCGTCGAGGTGCCGAATCGCCAACGCCAGCTCGTCACGCTCGGCGACATCCTGGTGTCGCCCGAGGCGAAGGCCGCCACCCAACCGCTCGAGGTCGGGCTCGGGCGAGACATCTCGGGGCGCAGCGTGATGCTCAACCTCGCCGAGCTGCCCCACGTGCTGATCGCGGGTGCAACGGGCGCGGGCAAGTCGAGCTGCATCAACTCGCTGGTCACGTCGTTGCTCATGCGCAACACGCCCGATCAGGTGCGCCTCATCCTCGTCGACCCGAAGCGTGTGGAGCTCGGTGCGTACAACGACCTTCCGCATCTGTTGACCGCGGTGGTCACGAACCCGAAGCGGGCCGCCAACGCCCTCGACTGGGCTGTGCGCGAGATGGACATGCGCTACGAGCTCCTCGCCGAGGTCGGTGTGCGTGACATCGCCGGTTTCAACGCGGCGATCGACAACGGTGATCTCCCGACCGCCGATGCGCCGGACCGTGTCACCGGGAAGGGGTATGAGCGCCTCCCATTCATCGTTGTGGTCGTCGACGAGCTCAACGACCTGATGATGGTCGCGGCGCGTGACGTCGAGGCGAGCATCTGCCGCATCGCACAGATGGCGCGTGCCGTCGGCATCCACCTGGTGATCGCGACGCAGCGTCCATCCGTGGATGTGATCACCGGCGTGATCAAGGCCAATGTGCCGAGTCGGCTCGCGTTCAGCGTCACGAGCATCGCTGACTCGAGGGTCGTGCTCGACCACGCCGGCGCCGAGAAGCTCATCGGTCTCGGCGACATGCTCGTGGTGACCGCGAGCGAGAGCAAGCCCACCCGTGTGCAGGGTGCCTGGGTCGACGAAGCGTGCGTACGGCAGGTGGTGGCGCACTGGAAGCGCCAGGCCGGCGGACCGATGTACGTGGAGGGGATCGCCGAGGAGACGGTCGGCGCCTCCGGGTCGTCGAAGGGCGGCCGAGGGGCCGACGACGACGACGTGCTGCTCGTGGAGGCGATGGAGCTCGTCGTGCGCTCGGGCCTGGGCTCGACCTCGATGCTCCAGCGCAAGCTGCGGGTCGGCTTCGCCCGGGCCGGTCGCCTCATGGACCTGCTCGAGCGCCGTGGGGTCGTGGGCCCCTCGGAGGGCTCGAAGGCCCGGAACGTCCTCATGACCACCGAGGAGTTCGACGCGATGGAGCGGCGAGGGGCCGAATAGGGCGGCGGCCCGGGTATCCCGGACGCCGAGCGAGCGCGACCATCGGTTGATGGAGGCTCGCGGGGCCGACTGACCCCTGTCTGGGCGGCTCAAGACCGGGGCCCCCCGATGCCGAAATCCTTGTGGGGTGGCCTGAGGCCCGCGGGGTTCCATTGCTGCGCAAGCTGTCGTTCCGGTCGAGGCTGGTCCTCGTCGTCAGCGTCCCTCTGCTCGTGCTGCTCGCCTTTGCCGGCGTGACCATCACGGACCGCTTCGGTGCTCTCTCGGCCGAGGAGCAGTACGGGAGCCTGGTCGGGCCGTTCGAGGTCCTCACCGAGGTCGCCCGCGCCGCCGGCGACGAAGCGGTCGTTGCGGCTGACCCGAGCGCGTCGGCTCGAGAGCTCGCTGCGGCTCACCGGAGCACGAATGCCGCCGCGGCGGCGCTCGAAGACGCGATGCCCCAGCTCGACGGGAACGTCTCCAGCGGGACCCGGCGGAACGTGCGCGACGTGGCCAACCGCCTGGTCGAGCGCGGCGGCGATGCTGCACTCACCGCGATCGGTGCTTCGGCGTTGTCGGCGGCGTCGAACGTGGCGCGCGAGGTCGAAGACCCGAACCTGGCCACCAGCCTCAGTGCGATCGTCGACCTCCGGCGCCAGCAGCTCGCCATGTCCGTGGAAACCGAAGTCGTGACGAGCTACTTGGCGGGTGGCGCTCCCGATCTCGATGACTGGGTGACGGCCATCACCGAGCAGACGGCACAGGCTCGGCTGTTCGCCGAGAACGCAACCGCACCCGAGCGTTCGGCGTACGCGCACAGCGGCGCCAGGAACTTGCCTGCCGATCCGGTGCGCGCGGCAACGAGCGGCGCGCTTCCCCGTGAGTTCCCCGCGGTGACGACCACGCCGGCCGAGTACCGCGACATCTATGCGCGCAGGCAGGCAGCCGCCGACCTCGGTGTCGTCGAAGTACAAGGAGTCGTCAACGCGGAAGCGGACGAGCGTCAGTCCGAGACCCGCGGGGTGGCCATCGTCGTCGCCCTCGGGACCGCGGCGGTGATCTGGATGGCGCTGATGCTGATCTGGGCGCTCGTGCGGTCGGTGAGCAAGCCGCTGCGCGCGCTCACGCGTGGTGCACGAGACGTGTCCGAGCGCCGACTCCCGTTGCTCGTGGACACGCTGCACCGGGGCGGCGATCTCAGCGCCGACGCATTGGGCGACTTGACGCCGATCCGAGTCGACTCGAAGGACGAGATCGGTGATCTCGCGCAGGCGTTCAACACCATTCAGGAAGTCACGGTCACCGTCGCGCGCGAGCAGTCCGACCTGCTGAAGAAGGGCATCGGCGACCTCTACGTGAACCTCGCCCGACGCAACCAGAGCTTGCTCGACCGCCAGATCTCGCTCATCGACGACCTCGAGGCGTCGGCCGATCCGGACGAGCTCGCGTCCCTCTTCGAGCTGGACCACCTCGCGACGCGGATGCGCCGCAACGCAGAGAGCCTGCTCGTGCTGTCCGGGGCCGAGCCACCCCGGCATTGGGGCACATCGGTCCCGGTTGTCGACGTCGCTCGCGCGGCCGCGGCCGAGATCGCCGACTTCGCACGACTGCACGCCCACGGCTTCGAGGGCGAGGTCGCGGTGGTCGGGCATGCTGTCGCCGATCTCACGCACTTGGTGGCGGAGCTGCTCGAGAACGCCACCGCCTTCTCGCCGCCGTCCACGCCGGTCACCGTCGGTGGGAGGATGCTCGATCAGCGCTTCGTGATCGGTGTGACCGACCGTGGGATCGGGATGGACGAGCCCCGGATCGCACAGGCCAACGCGCTGCTCGCGCGACCCCCCGCGCCAGGACTCGCGCTCTCCCGCACGTTGGGACTCCACGTGGTTGCCCACCTCGCGGCGCGCCATGGCATCCACGTGCAGCTTCGGCCGGCGTCGCCAACGGGTGTGACCGCGCTCGTGGTGCTGCCGCCGACGCTGCTCACGCACGTCGAAGCCGCCGCGGAGACCGAGGCCGCGGCCGCTGTCGTCCCGATCGCCGCGCCCGAGAGGGCGCGCGACCCGGAGCCGATCACGGTCGCGGAGCCGACCGAGCCGGTTGCGGACGAGCCGGAACCGGCGCGAGAGCCGGAGCCCGCCGTGGTGGGCGCGGCGCCGGCGTTCGCGTCCGACGCCGCGACGGAGGCGAACGGCAAAGGCAACGGCAACGGCAACGGCAACGGTCTCGTCGGTCGCGTGCCCGGTGCCAACCTGACCCATCAACCGGGCGACAGCACGCCGGCGGTGGGCGAGGCGCGGCCTCGCCCGGAGGGTGTGCACGACCTGCTCAGTCGCCACGAGCGCGGCAAGCGCGACGGCAAGGGTAAAGGCACATGATCAAGCTCAGCTCCGAGGCCCGAAACCTGAACTGGCTCGTATCGAACTTCGTCGCGGGAGTGCCGGGCGTCACCCAAGCCGCCGTTGTGTCCTCGGACGGGTTGCTCGTCGCGATGTCCGACGGACTCGACCGTGTCGCGGCCGACCGCCTCTCCGCGGTGGCCGCCGGCCTCCAGAGCATCGCTCGGGGCGCGTCGGTGCCGCTCGACGGCGGCGCCGTGCACGAGGTGATCGTCGAGCTCGAGCACGTCATCTTGTTCGTGATGAGCGTGAGCGAGACCTCGGTGCTCGCAGTCGCGGCGTCACGGCCGTGCGACGTCGGACTTGTCGGCTACGAGATGGCAGTGCTGGTGGAGCGGTGTGCGGCTGCGCTCACGCCATCCCTCGTGGCGGAGCTCCAAACGGCGCTGCCGCGGTGATGTGGCCGCCCGAGCACCGTGCTGGTGGCCACCATCCTCGTCTTGTCCGGCCGTACGTGCTCACGCGCGGGCGTACGCACGTACCGGGCCCGCTGATGGCGCTGGAAGCAGGCGTGCGCCGCATCGCAGACCCGGGAAGCTTCCCCGCGGGTGCGCCTCCCGAGTCGCGCCGCATCGTCGACCTGTGCGAAGCGCCGATGTCGCTCGCTGAGGTTTCCGCCCGCATGCTCCTGCCGGTCGGCGTCGTGCGCGTGCTCGTCGGCGACCTGGTGACCGCGGGTGTGGTGGCCGTGGACGATCCGCACCTGGTGGAGCACGCGACCGACGTCCATCTCCTCGAGAGGCTGCTCGATGGCATCCGCGCTCTTTGACCACGTGCGGGCGCCGGCCGCGCCCGTCGCGATGAAGATCGTGGTGGCGGGAGGCTTCGCGGCCGGCAAGACCACCTTCATCGGAGCGATCTCCGAGATCGAGCCGCTGCGCACCGAGGCCGAGATGACGGTGGAGAGCCTCGGGGTCGACCGCACGGGTCAGGTCGGCAAGACGGGGACCACCGTCGCCATGGACTTCGGCCGCATCACGCTCGGTCCCGACATGGTGCTCTACATGTTCGGCACGCCCGGGCAGGACCGCTTCTGGTTCCTGTGGGACGAGCTCGTGCGCGGGGCGGTTGGCGGTGTGGTGCTCGTCGACACCCGGCAAGTCGTCGAGTGCTTCGCCGCGGTCGACTACTTCGAGGCGTTGGGCATCCCGTTCGTCGTGGCCGTGAACATGTTCGACGGGATCGCGACGCATCACCCGCGTGCGGTGCGCGAGGCGCTCGCGGTTCCGGCCAACGTCCCGATCGTGCTGTGCGACGCCCGGCGCAAGACGCACGTGCAGGAGACGCTCGTGCTCCTGGTGGAGAGCGCCCTGCGTCAAGCCCAACGCGCCGCAGTCTGAGTCCAGCGGCAGGGGGAACGGTGCAGACCGGCCGGTAGCATCGTCACCCATGGCGGCCCCTCCGAGGTTCTGGATCGAGACGCTCGGCTGCCCCAAGAACGCCGTCGACTCGGACAAGGCGCGCGCGTCGCTGCTCGCCGACGGGCTCGAGCCGGCGAGTGACGCCGAGTCTGCCGACCTCGTCGTCGTCAACACCTGCGCGTTCGTCGAAGCGGCCCGCCGCGAGTCGGTGGAGGCGATCCTGGCCCTCAGCGATGCGCGTCAGCAGGGTGCCAAGCTCGTCGTCACGGGTTGCCTGGCCGAACGCGAGGGCGCCGAGCTGGCCGCCGCGATCCCCGAAGCCGACGCGGTCGTCGGCTTCGCGGGCGAGGGCAACCTCGCGTCGGTGTTCGTAGACCTTCCTCGCGTTCGACCGCGCGGCACCGGAGGTGCTCGCCAGGGAGCGAGCGCCCGCGCCGCAGGTACCCTGCGGCGCAACGAGCGAGTGAATGATGCGGGCGTGCGTGACCTGCTCGAGCTGCCGCGTGCCGCTCCGAGCGCGCCATGGGCTTACGTGAAGGTCGCCGAGGGGTGCGACCGAGCCTGCACGTTCTGCGCCATCCCGTCGTTCCGCGGCAAGCAGCGATCCCGCACGCCCGAGGCGCTGCTCGCGGAGGCCCGGTCGCTGGTCGAGGGCGGCGTCGTCGAGATCGTGCTCGTCGCCCAGGACCTCGCCTGGTACGGCCGTGACGTGGGCGAGCTGGGTGCGCTCGTGCCACTGCTGCGCCGACTCGACGCCGAGCTCTCGCCCCTCGGGCTGCGGCGGATCCGCCTCCTCTACCTGTATCCGAGCGAGGTTCGCGATCCGCTCGTCTCCACGATGCTCGAGGTGCCCACCGTCGTCCCGTACTGGGATCTCTCGCTCCAGCACGCCGACCGCGCCTTGCTGGCCCGCATGAAGCGCTGGGGGAGTGGCGACACGTTCCTCTCGATGATCGACGGGATCCGCACGCAGGAGCCGGACGCCACGTTCCGCTCGTCGTTCATCGTGGGGTTTCCTGGCGAGACCGAGGCCGAGCACGACTCGCTGCTGGGCTTCCTCGCCGCCGCCCGGCTCGACTGGGCCGGGTTCTTCCCGTTCTCGCGTGAGTCGGGCACGCCGGCGGCGACGATGGAAGGTGCCGCGCCGCCGCAGCTGGTCGGCGAGTGGCTGCGCGAGTGCGACGAGGTGCAGACACCGATCACCGAGGCTGCGCGCGACGCGCTCGTGCGGGCTTGCGCAGAGGTCGAAGTGCTCGTCGACGGCCACGACGAGGACACTGGTGACCCGATCGGGCGCACCCACCGCGAAGCGCCGGAGATCGACGGCGTCGTGCGATTGGACGGCGCGACCGCGCGGCCGGGGTTGATCGTGCGGGCCAAGGTGACCGAAGCGCTCGGCGTCGACCTGGTCGCCGAGGCGATCGAAGTGGTGCCGTGACGAACCGTCGGCCGCGCGAGCGCGGTGAGCTCGCTAGCGAGCTGGCCGCGGCCACGAGTGAGCTCGTCGAGGTCACCACCGAGCGTGTGCGCAAGTTCAGCGAGACCGCGATCAAGACGCCGGCCAACGCGGTCACGTTCCTTCGACTCGTTTTCAGCATTCCGGTGTTGGTGTGGATCCTCGACGAGGGCGGTGCCACCTGGGGCACGTTCACCGGCTGGCTGATGCTCTGGATCACCGACGGGCTCGACGGCTGGCTCGCGCGGCGCGACGGCACCACGCGCTCGGGCGCGTTCCTCGATCCGCTGGCCGACAAGATCCTCGTGCTCGGTGGCTTCATCGCGCTGGCGATCAACGGCAACTTCGGATGGATCCCGGTTGGGATCGTGGCGGCACGCGAGATCTTCATCTCCGCGTTCCGGATCGTCGAGGGACGTCGCGGTGTGTCGTTCCCGGCGCGACGGCTCGGCAAGTGGAAGGCAAACGTCCAGTTCCTCGCGGTTGCACTCGTGCTCTTCCCACCCACGGCCGACAACCCCGACGTCCACGATGTCGCACTCTGGACCGCGGTCGCCTTGTCCATCGTGTCGGCGGTGGACCTCGTGTGGACGGCGTTTCGGGATTACGAATATGCGAGCTGACGTCCTGGCGATCGGGACCGAGCTTTTGCTCGGTCACATCGTCGACACGAACAGCGCGTGGATCGGCGAGCAGCTCGCGACGATCGGCATCGACACCTACGACCACCGCAAGGTCGGCGACAACCTCGACCGCATGGTCGACTCGCTGCGTGACCTGCTGCGCGAGGCGGATGCCGTCATCGTCTGTGGCGGGCTCGGACCCACACCCGACGACGTCACCCGCGAGGCGATCGCGGCCGTGATGGACGTCGAGCTCGAGCGCCGTGAGGAGCTCGTCGAGCACATCGCCAAGCTGTTCGGGATCCGCCAGCGCGACATGCCACAGAACAACCTGCGTCAGGCCGACATCCCCGTCGGCGCCGAGCCGATCCCGAACCCGATCGGCACCGCCCCTGGTGTTCGCGCCGAGGTGACCGGTGACGACGGCGTGAAGCGCGTCATCTACGCCGTGCCAGGCGTGCCGTACGAGATGCAGCAGATGGTGAACGACTTCGTGCTCCCCGACCTGCTCGAGCTGTCGGGGGAGCGGGCGGTGATCGTGTCGCGGTCGCTCAAGACGTGGGGTACCTCGGAGTCGGGCCTGGCCGAGATGATCGCCCACCGTGTCGACGCGCAGCAGAACCCGACGATCGCGTTCCTGGCCCGTGGCATCGAGGGCCTCTACGTGCGGCTCACGGCCAAGGCCGCGTCCAAGGACGCCGCCGCCGCGCTCATCGAAGACGAGGAGCGCGAGCTGCGCAAGATCCTCGGCGATCTGGTCTTCGGTGTGGACGACGAGACCATGGAGCACGCCGTCATCCAGCGTTGCTGCGATCGCGGTTGGACGCTCGGCGTGGCCGAGTCGGTGACCGGCGGGCTCGTGGGCGCGCGCCTGGCCGACCCTCCCGGTGCGAGCGATGTCTATCGAGGGTCGATCGTCTCGTACGCCACCGACGTGAAGCGTTCGGTGCTCGGCGTCACGGCCGAGCACGTCGTGAGTCGCGAGTGCGCGCAGCAGATGGCCGAAGGCGCGCGCCGCGTCCTCGGCGCCGACGTCGGGATCTCGGTCACCGGCGTGGCGGGCCCGACGGAGCAAGACGGTCACCCGGTCGGCACCGTGTACTTCGGAGTGGCTGTACCCGGCGCGCCGGCCGAGGCGATGGGGGCGCACCTGCCGGGCGACCGCTTCCGCATCCGCCAGTTCGCCACGATCTCGTTGCTCAACCTCGTGCGGTTGCGTCTCGACGCCCTGCCGTGAGTACCACTGGCCGCGCGTTCGTCGCGGTCGTGCCTCCACCCGAGGTGCTCGACGCGATCGGCGCCGCCGTCGGACCGCTCCGTGAGCGGATGGGACAGGTCCGCTGGGCGCCCCGAAAGCAGTGGCACATCACGTTGCAATTCCTCGGGAACCACGTGGATCTCGACGCGACGGCCCGCGCGCTTGGAGAAGGGTTGGACGCCGCCGCGGGTCCGGCTCGCCTCGGGTCGGCCGGCGCCATTCCGAGTGAGCGGCGCGGGCGCCTGCTGTGGATCGGCGTCGAGCAAGGCACCGAGCTGCTCGCACAGCTGGCGAGCGCGGTCGCCGACATCATGCGGCCGCTCGGCGTCGAGCCCGACCGCGACCGGTTTCACGCGCACCTTACGGTGGCTCGGATGAAGCGACCGGCCGATCTGAGCGCCCCGGTGGCCGCGTTGCGCGCCGCGCACATCGGCCCCGAATGGCCGATGAACGAGATCGTGCTCGTCAGGAGCCTTACGAAGCCGACGGGCGCCGAGTACGAGACGATCGCCCGCGTCGCGCTCTCGGGGTGACCGCAGAACAGCGCGCGACGACCGGTAGGCTCCCGGCTTCGTATGCTCGAGCGCGCGAACGATCTCACGCGGGGGTCGACGCTGCGCGCGGACGTGTGCATCGTCGGAGCCGGTGCAGCAGGGATCACCCTGGCGCGTGAGCTGGCCGGTGGCCGGCACTCCGTCGTCGTGCTCGAGAGCGGCGCGTTCGATTTCTCCGAAGCCACCCAAGATCTGTACGCGGGAACGAACAGCGGATTGCCGTACGACGTCTTCGGGAGCCGCTTGCGCTTCTTCGGCGGGTCCACGAATCACTGGGCCGGGCAGTGTCGGCCCTTCGATCAGGCCGACTTCGAAGAGCGCGCGTGGGTTCCCAACAGCGGTTGGCCGTTCGGGCGAAAGGAGCTCCTCCCGTACTACGAGCGTGCGCAGGACATGTGTGACCTGGGGCCGTTCGAGTACGACGCTGAGTTCTGGCTCGACCGCATGAAGGACGTCGACGCGCTGCTCGACACCAACACCGTTCGGACCGCCCTGTACCAGATCGGCCCGGCGACGCACTTCGGCACGAAGTATCGAAAGTCCGTCGTCGACGCGAAGAACGTCAACCTCGTTCTCGGCGCCAACGTCGTGAACGTTCGCGTCGACGGCAAGCGGGTCGCGGGGGTCGACGTCAAGACACTGGAGGGCAACGACTTCCTTGTCGACGCCAAGCTCGTAGTGCTCGCCCTCGGCGGCATCGAGAACGCGCGACTGATGCTCGCGTCACGGGCCCAGCGGCCCGCTGGCCTGGGGAACGAGCACGACCTCGTCGGTCGATACTTCATGGATCACTCGTTGGTGGCCTTCGGTCGTCTGTTGCTGAGCGAAGCCGCCCCGGTTCCTGCGCTGTACTACTTCGTGGGTGTGCCGATGAAGAAGGCCGGGTTCCCCGACCTCAAGAACCTCGCGACGCGCTACGTGTTCGGTCAGTTCATCCTCACCTCGCAGGCGACGCGCGACGCGGAGATCCCGAACTTCGCCGCGATGCTCAGCGGCCTACGCACCGGGCAGGACACCCCGGGCATCACCGGGGCCGACATCGCGGCGCTGGTCGGCGACATCGAGGGACGCACCGGGTTGGAACGCCCGACGCTCGAGATGACCACCATCACCGGTGAGACGCGCAAGGGGTCCGACCACTTCGAGCTCCAGGTCAACATGGAGCCCACGCCCAACCCCGACAGCCGGATCACGCTGACCGCAGAGCTCGACCCACTCGGCGTGCCGCGCGTCGATCTGCGGTGGGCGTTCCATCCCAACGACTACGCGTCGATGGAGCGAGGCGCCGCGATCCTGGCTCGCGAGTTCGGGCGCCGCGGTCTCGGACGCGTGCACCTCCAGCCCGCGGAGACGCTCCCCGTCAAGTACGGGAACCACCACATGGGCACGACCCGCGCGCACAGGCGCGCGACCCAGGGTGTGGTTGACGCCAACTGCGAGGTCCACGATGTCGTCAACCTCTACGTCGCGGGGAGCTCGGTGTTCCCGGCGGGGGGGTTCTCCAACCCGACGCTGACCATCGTCGCGCTCGCGCTCCGCCTCGCCGAGCGGGTGGACAAGGTGCTCTCGTGACGACCATCGGCCGCCGCGGCTTCCTTGCGTCGATCCTCGGCGCGTTCGTCGCCCTCGTCACTCCGTTCGGCCAGCTCGTGCGGGCGTCCGCGAGCACTGTGGCCGGTCCGTTCGGCGCGGGTGCGGTGGTGGGTCTGTTCTTCAGTGACGCCGCGGCTGCGGCCCGCATCGGCGGCGCGTACCTGGCCGTCGTCCCGCAAGAGGGCGACGTCAACTTCCTCCTCGAGGCGCTCACGCCCGAAGGCGAGGTCACCGCGGAGTGGTGGGCGACCGTCACGCTGGAGGAGCTCCAGCAGACGGTGCGGGACGCAGCCCACGCCGACTTCAAGGCCGAGGACGTGGCCGACGTGGCGGGCTGGCAGCTGGCCCGCACCGAAGCCCGCCTCGCCGCCCTCTCCACCATGCTGTAGCCCCGCTGCTCCAGCATCCTTGAGGCAATTGGGTATTGACTGTAGAGAACGGTTGTTCTACAGTGCGGGTATGGACCTTCGCCAAGCCCTTACGGACCATCGCAATCAGGCAGAGGCGGCAACGCCCCTCAGGGACATCATGAACGCCGTGCGGGCAGGCAGCCCGCCCGCCTACGGCTCCGGGGACCGGCTCATCCCTGATGTTGAGATCTTCGGCGGGATGCTCGTCATGTACGAAGCCCTTTGGGACGCGGTGCTGCGCCTGTCGGACGAAATCGACACCCTTCGCGACGAGATCAGAAAGTAGCGACACGATGCCTCCTGCGAATCGAAAGAATCCCCAGCGAGCGGACTCGTCGGAGTCCCGGTACTCGCTGGTCGAGTTCATGGCCGAGTACCCCGACGACGAGGCGTGCCTGGTCGCGCTCTGGCGCGAGCGGTACTCGCCCGATGGGGAGCACGCCTACTGCCCCTCGCCGTCGTGCAAGACGGAGCGGACCTTCAAGCGGTACGCGACGACCCAGCAACGGCAATCGTGGACGTGCACGACGTGCGGCCACCACCTGCACCCGACCGCGGGGACGATCTTCCACAAGTCGTCCACGTCGCTGCGCCAGTGGTTCTACTGCATGTACCTCATGACGAGTACACGCTGCGGAATCTCCGCGAAGCAGGTCGAGCGCGAGCTGGGATGCGCGTACAAGACCGCGCTGCGGATGATGCGGCTGATCCGCACCGAGTTGATGAATGACCAAGACGACGATCCCGAACCTCTCGCGGGTGAAGTCGAAGTGGACGAGACCTACGTGGGTGGCCGCACCCACGCGTACCCGCCGGTGCCATTCGCAGAGCAAAAGAGTCGCAAGGTGCCCGTACTCGCCATGGTCGAACGTGGCGGAAGCGTGCGGGCCGAAGTGCTCCCCACCGCAGGTGGCGCAGGCGCGCTGGAAGTCCGGCCGCTTGTGATGGAGAACGTCAAAGCCGGTTCGGTGCTCTACACCGACGAGTCCGTCCTGTACTGGGGGATGGACGCGCTGTACGACCACCGCCAGATCAACCACTCCGAGAAGGTGTACGTGCGCGGCGACGTGCACACCCAAACCATTGAAGGGTTCTTCTCGACCGTGAAGACCGGACTGATGGGCGTCTTCCACGGCGTGTCGCGCCGTTGGTTGCAGTCCTACATCAACGAGTACGTCTTCCGGTACAACCACCGCGAAGGGATCGACCCCTTCAAGGTGCTGGTCGCGCTCGCGGCGCGGGCTACTCGCTAGCGGGCTTGGGCTTCTCGGGCTTGGGGGTAGCGACCTTGCGCAGCAAGCGATCCCAGGCTCCACGCTTCGGGACAGGGATCTCATGCCCCTGCTCCGTGTGCTGTGTCGGTTCCTGCTTCTTGCCCATGATCCTCCGAGGGTAGACCGTGCTGGACCCCAGCGATTCTTGGTGGCTCAAGCTCGCGCGAGCACAGAAGCACCTCGACGACTTCAACGGGGTGGCCGCCAAGTACGCCTCGACTTGTGAACACCCGGTGCGTAAACGGTTGGAAGGCGAGGGCAAGCGCCAACGGACCGTGCATCG
The DNA here is from genome assembly GCA_040881685.1 of Acidimicrobiia bacterium. Classification (NCBI taxonomy): domain Bacteria; kingdom Bacillati; phylum Actinomycetota; class Acidimicrobiia; species Acidimicrobiia bacterium. The sequence continues at coordinate 130,752 of JBBECS010000015.1, forward strand.
GATCGACATCGCTCAACCCGCCCCAGGTTTGTTCCTCCCCGTCGTGCTTGGAGACTTTCTGTTCAATCTCCGATCGGCACTCGATCACATCATGGTGCGCTCGGTCCCACGAAGGCGGCGGTTCAGCACTCAGTTTCCGATTTTCACTCAGGACATTTGGGAACGAAACGCTAAGGGGGACTACCTCAAGCGCCATGACGACGCTCGGAGAAATTGGTACACCTGGACACACGGACTGTCCGACGACGCTTTGACAATCGTCAAGGCTGCGCAACCGTTCAACGCAACCAACCCCGATCCAGCGGAAATCGGCGTCAAGAATCACATGCTCGCGATACTCAGCGCCCTCCAGAACGCCGACAAGCACCGAGAGTTGGTCGTTGTCGGTGGTTACGTCAGCATGGAGCACGTCCTTGCGAGGCTCCAGGATGGCAGCACCCACGCGATTCAGAGTTCGGTTCCTCCGCCCCCCGGACAGTCCCGGCACATACTTGAGCACCGCGCAGAAATCGATGTCGCGACGGTTCTCGACGCCGACCCCGCAACCGTGAATGTGGAGGTCAAGGGTTCCGTTGAAGTACTCGTCGGCCGCGGAGGTGACGACGCTCCCAAATGGAACCTCAGCACGTTGACCGATATGCACGGGTTCGTGAACAACCGCCTTTTGGACCTCGCGCGGCTGCTCTGACCGCCCGGTCATGACCGGCCCCCGATAGCGCTTCACTGACCACCTCGCCAAGGTGGACCCCACTGTAGAACAGGCGTTCTATACAGTCGTGCCCCAATTGCCATCCTTGACCCCGAACGGGTGTTCGGGTACGGTCTTGCACACGTG